>NZ_JBEOSJ010000009.1:0-50323 GCF_040302905.1 Streptomyces sp. NPDC096193
CGCCCGGTTACATTCCGAACCCGGAAGCTAAGCCTTTCAGCGCCGATGGTACTGCAGGGGGGACCCTGTGGGAGAGTAGGACGCCGCCGAACAATCATTGTGGGAAGGCCCCGCACCTCTGGTGCGGGGCCTTTCTGCGTTCCGGGCCGAATGGGTGGAAGCCCTTGGGGCTCCACATGTGGGCTTTACAGCTTTCCAGCCGCCTTCAGCGCCAAATAGGCGTCCGCGAGGGCCGGAGCGAGATTGTCCGGGGTCGCGTCCACAACAATGACGCCATGGCGCTGAAGTTGCTCCGCTGTGCGGCGCCGCTGAGCCTGGGACTGTGTACCCGCCGCGGCGTCGTAGACGGCCTCCACGTTGCCTCGGGCCGTGGACATCTCCTGGATGTGTGGATCGGCCACCGCGGCCACCAGCACGGTGTGCCGTTGGGTGAGCTGAGGAAGGACCGGCAGCAGACCCTCTTCGATGGGGGTGGCATCGAGGCCGGTCAGCAGCACGATCAGTGATCGTCGCGGAGCGCTCTTGAGAGCCGCCGCACTCAGGCCACGCGCATCGGTCTCGACGAGCTCCGGCTCCAAGGGGGCGAGGGCGTTGACCATGGCGGGCAGGAGTTCGCCCGCGGATCGTCCCTGTACCTGGGCTCGGATACGGCGGTCGTACGCCAGGAGATCGACTCGGTCGCCGGCGCGCGAGGCAAGCGCGGTGAGGAGCAGTGCGGCGTCCATCGCGGCGTCCAGGCGCGGGACATCTCCCACTCGGCCGGCGGACGTGCGACCGGTGTCGAGTACGACGAGGATGTGGCGGTCGCGTTCCGGCCGCCAGGTACGTACGGCAACGGTTGTCTGGCGGGCGGTGGCCCGCCAGTCGATGGAGCGGGTGTCGTCCCCGGGCACGTAGTCACGAAGACTGTCGAACTCGGTCCCCTGCCCACGGATCAGGACGCTGGTGCGGCCGTCGAGTTCTCGCAGACGGGCCAGGCGTGACGGCAGGTGCTTGCGGCTGGCGAACGGCGGCAGGACGCGGACCGTCCAGGGGACGCTGTGATTGCTCTGGCGTGCGGCGAGGCCGAGAGGGCCGTACGACCGGACGGTGACCCGATCGGCATGACGGTCGCCGCGGCGCGTGGGGCGCAGAGTGGTGGTGATGCGTCGGCGTTCACCGGCGGGCACGGTCACCTTGTGCCGGGATGCGGCTTGTTCGGTGCCTGCGACCCAGCTGCTGGGAGGCCATGCGTCGCGGAGGTCGGCGCGCAGGCGGCGCGCTGCGGGGTTGGTGATGGTCAGCTGGACGTCAGCCCGTTCGCCGAGTCGAACTGATGTATCACCGCTTCGAGTGAATCGGAGCGTTCGCACTGGCGCGGCGAGGGCGTAGTCGCACAAGATTGCCAAAGAAAGAGGCGCATTCACAGCAAGCATCCCCGTCCAGCTGGGCGCGAGGATGCCCACGGGGAGAGAGCCGAGAGCGGCGAGCAGTGCGGTTCGTCCGGTGAGGGCCATGGCGTTGCCTCAGCGGGGGACGGGGACGTGGCTGAGGATCGCGGTGATGACGGAGTCGGCGGTGACTCCTTCCATCTCTGCTTCCGGCCGGAGCTGGATCCGATGGCGCAGCGTTGGCAGGGCCAGCGCCTTCACGTCGTCGGGGATGACGTAGTCGCGGCCGGTGAGCCACGCCCACGCGCGGGCGGTGGACAACAGGGCCGTAGCGCCTCGGGGGGACACACCGAGACTAAGTGAGGGGGACTCGCGGGTGGCACGACAGATATCGACGACATAGCCGGTGATCTCGGCGGACACCGAGGTTTTGGCGACGGCGGCCCGGGCCGCCTCCAGGTCGGCGGGCCCGGCGACGGGGCGCACTCCCGCAGCGTGGAGGTCGCGTGGGTTGAAGCCTTCGGCGTGTCGGGTCAGCACGCCGATCTCGTCGTCCCGCGAGGGCAGCGGCACGGTCAGCTTCAGCAGGAAGCGGTCGAGTTGGGCTTCGGGCAGGGGATAGGTCCCCTCGTACTCCACGGGGTTCTGCGTAGCCGCGACCAGGAAGGGATCCGGCAGCATGCGGGGCGTGCCGTCCACCGTGACCTGGCGCTCTTCCATCGCCTCGAGGAGCGAGGACTGGGTCTTGGGAGGCGTGCGGTTGATCTCGTCGGCGAGCAGAAGATTGGTGAAGACGGGACCGGGCTGGAAGGAGAACTCTGCGCTGCGGGCGTCGTAGACGAGCGAGCCGGTGACATCGCTGGGCATGAGGTCGGGGGTGAACTGGACACGCTTGGTGTCGAGTTCGAGTGATGCCGCGAGTGCGCGGACCAGGAGGGTCTTGGCAACTCCGGGTACCCCTTCGAGAAGGACATGGCCGCGGCAGAGCAGGGCCACGACGAGTCCGGTGACAGCGGGATCCTGGCCGACCACGGCCTTGGCGATCTCGGTGCGCAGGGCTTCCAGGGAAGCGCGGGCGCGGTCCGAGCTCTCAGCTGTCTCGGGTGTCGGGGCGCTCATGAGGTGCGTACCTCTCTTTCGAGGGCGTCGAGTTGATCTGCCAGGTGAACAAGTGCGGTGTCGTCGGCCGGAGCCGGCCCGAACAGCAGGGCGATGAGATCCCGGTCGCTTTCGGCCAGGCGCACGGAGACGGCGGGGAGCAGCGCCTCGGGGGAGTGGGCGTCACGGGCGGAGACGCCGAGGAGTGGCGCGAGCCGGGTACGGGTGGCGGAGCGCAGTGCCGCGGCGGCGCGGTCACGGGCGTTCACCTTGCGGTAGAGGCGGGCGCGTCCCTGCGTGGATTCGGATGCCCGGATGGCCACCGGCAGCCGTTCGGTGACGAGGGGGCCGAGGCGGCGGGCACGCCAGATGGCTGCGAGGGCGGCGGCGAAGGTCAGTTGGAGGGTGCCCCAGAGCCAGCCCGAAGGGATCAGGTCGAAGAACGTGCTGTCGGTGTCTGCATCGGTGCCGTCCTCGGTGGCGGAGCCGTCGGCGAGTGAGGGGAGGTACCAGACCAGATGAGGGCGGGAACCGAGGAGTTGGAGCGCGAGAGAGGCGTTGCCGCGCTGGTCGAGGCGGTCGTTGTACAGGATGTCGGGGGCGCCGAGCAGGACGGTGTCCCCGCCATCGGAGTCGTCGATCCTGACGAGGCTGGGCAGTCCCTCACTCGGGTAACAGGCGTCGGTCCCGGGCGCCTTGGTGATGTAGCGCTCGCCGCCGAGGTCGGCGTTGCCCGCCCTGCGCGCGGCAGCGAGGGAGCACTCGGGAGTGCGCGCTGCGACAGGGGCCGGGGTGTCGGAGCGCACCCCGGGGGCCAGCGTCTGGACGGATGCGGCACCGGCGGAGACGAGCACGGTGCGTCCGCCGGAGGTTGCTGTCGCCGCCCGGAGGGTTTCCTGCTGGCTGTTCGTCAGCAGGTCGGGCGTCGCGACCAGAAGTGTGGTGTCCATGTCGGCAGCGGCAGTTGCCTCGTCCAGAGTGGTGACCACACGGGTGGAGACACCGCTGTCCTTGAGGATCTCGGCCACGGCGCGGCTGCCCAGACCGTCGGCCGAGCGCGGGTCGAGGCGGCCGTGCTGGTCGCCGGACTGCAACGCGGCCATGGCGATGCCGGCCACCAGGAGAATCACCAGGGCCAGCAACAGGCCGCGGGTGCGGGACCACACCTGGCGGCCGGTGGGGGACATGGACGTGGAGCTGGGGGCGACTCCGGTCATCCGGCCGCTCCGTGGGACGCGCCGGCGAGTTGGGGCTTGGCGCGCTCCAGTTCGAGGTCGAGGTCGCGCAGCCGCAGATACGCCTGCCGGTCGGCGGTCCGGCCGCCGTACGTGACGTCGTCGAACTCCTCTGCGGCGGCCCGCAGCCCGGCGGTGTGGTCGGGGAGGGAGCGGCCGCCTTCGGCAGCTGCCTCGTCGGCGGTGCGGCCCGGACGCGGATCGAGGAGGGCGCGTTCTTCCAGCGAGCGGACGATGGCACGCATCCGTTCTTGGACGGCCTGGTTCCAGCGTTCGGCCGCCGCGTGGGTCTCCGCGGCGCTGCGGTGTTCCGCCGCGCTGCGGGGGACGTCGTCGAAGAGTGAGTCGGCCGAGGTCGCAGCGCGGTGGGGGGTGCCAAGTCGCCACCAGAGGGCGGCGATCAGGCCGATGACCAGCAACGCGACGACGACAAGGCCGAGCGGGCCGCCGGGGGTGGCGCCGGAGGCGGTGTCGAAGATGCCGCCCACCCATGCCCAGAAGCGGTCGAGGGCGCGCTGGAGCAGGCTCGGGTCGTTCTCGTGGTACATCGGCTTCGACAGCTCGCGCTCCGCCGCCTCCCTGGCAGGTATCCGAGGAGTGTCCACCGGTACGTCGTCGCCGGCGGCCAAGGCCGCCCGCCCTGCTGGCACACCCCCCGCGGTGAACACCGCATCAGCCCCTGGTGTGGGTGCCGGGGAGCTCGGAACCGTAGCCGGAGACGCCTGCGGCCCGAGCGAGTTCGATGTCCAGCGCCTCGCGGCGGATGCGCTGGTCGATGTAGAGGAGCACCGTCACACCGGCGGAGATCGGGTAGGTGATGGAGGACGCGATCACCGATCCGATACCGGTGATGATCAGGAAGGCCCAGCCGAATTCCGGCGTGGTGCCGGAGAAGAGGTCACCGAATCCGGTGCCGTCCACGGCAAAGGCGATCACGCTGAACGGCACTGCGATGATCATCGACACGAGCAGCGTCAGCAGCAGCGTCAGCGCGATGACGCCGAACGTCCGCCACCAGGCGCCCTGCACCAGCTTCGCGGAGCGGCGCAGGGACTGGATGATGCCCTGGCGCTCCAGCATCAGGGCGGGCGAGGCGAGGGCGAAGCGGACCATCAGCCACAGGATGACCGGTCCGGCGGCGAGTCCTCCGAGGACGGCGAGCGCGACTCCGGCGCCGCCGCCGATCAGCAGACCGGGTACCAGCGCCACGGCCATGATTCCCGCGCTCATCAGCGGCAGCAGCAGGGTGAGGCCGAGGAGTTGGGGCAGCCGGGGCCGGGCCTCCTGCCAGGCCTCGGTGAGGCTGACCGGGCGCCCCAGCACGGAGCGGCTGATGACCATGGTGAGCAGGGCGGTGGTGAAGAGCGTGCCGACCAGCGCGATGAGGATCGACGGACCCATGGCCACCAGGCTGGCTTGCAGGGAGTCGACGGACTGGCGAAGCGCCTCCGACGGGTCCGCGTCGGGGTCGACCTCGGGGGGTGTGGGAAGCAGGTAGCGCTCGACGAGGATGTCGCAGATCTGGGAGATCACGGAGACGGTGATCGTGATGCCCAGGACCGTGCGCCAGTGGGCGCGCAGCGTGGAGACCGCGCCGTCGAGGATCTCACCGACGCCGAGCGGGCGGAGCGGGATCACACCGGGCTTGGCCGCGGGGGGCGGGCCCCACGCGCCGCGCGGCGGGCCGTCGCCCCAGCCGGGAGCGGGCGGCGGTACCGGCGGGGGAGCCTGAGGCGGCCCCGTCGGCGCCGACCACTGGCCGGCGGGCGGCTGCTCCTTGGACCACTTCGAGGCGGGGCCGCTCTCGTCGGCGGGCCCGGCGGGCCGGGGCACGCCGGGGTCGTCCTGCCCGTTGGAGGGAGCGGATCCGGGCGAGGCCCAACCCGGAGTGTCGTTCACCGTCGTCCACCTCATGCACTGGTTGTGGTGCCGGCTCGGCGAGCCGGAGCGTTCACGCGGCCTGTCGGTGTATCGGGTCGGCAGGCTGGCAGCCATCGTGCCACGCGGGGCCCGCTGGTGGGCGGGGCCCTGTATCTCCTTCGCACCTTCATTGTCGGAGTCTCACCGGGCAGACTGGGCGGATGGCTGATCAGTACGCACAAAACCCGGTGGGCGACGAGCCGCCCCCGCTTCCCGCGCTGCGCTGGAGCGAGCCTCCGGAAGGGCCCGTGCTGGTGCTTCTGGACCAGACCCGGCTTCCTGCCGAGGAGGTCGAGCTGGTCTGCACCGATGTGCCCGCCCTGGTGCAGGCCATCCAGACCCTCGCCGTGCGCGGGGCGCCTCTGCTGGGCATCGCCGGTGCCTACGGCGTGGCGCTCGCCGCCGCACGCGGTTACGACGTCGAGGAGGCGGCGCCCCTGCTCGAAGGCGCGCGGCCCACCGCGGTGAACCTGGCCTACGGAGTGGGGCATGCGGTCGCCGCGTACCGGGCGGCTGCCGACAAGGGCCCCGAGGAGGCCGCCCAGGCGGCTCTGACGGCCGCCAGAGAGCTGCACCGGAAGGACGCCGAGGCCAGTGCCCAGATGGCCCGTCACGGGCTCGCTCTGCTCGATGAGCTGCTGCCGGGCGGCGGGCACCGGATCCTGACCCACTGCAACACCGGTGCGCTGGTCTCGGGCGGGGAGGGCACGGCGTTCGCCGTGGCGCTTCACGCTCACCGGGCCGGCGAGCTGCGGCGGCTGTGGGTGGACGAGACGCGGCCGCTGCTCCAGGGGGCGCGGCTGACGGCGTACGAGGCCGCTCGCCACGGGATGCCCTACACGCTGCTCACGGACAGTGCCGCGGGCTCCCTGTTCGCCGCGGGCGAGGTGGATGCGGTACTCATAGGCGCCGACCGCATAGCCGCGGACGGCTCGGTGGCCAACAAGGTGGGGAGCTATCCGCTCGCCGTACTGGCGAAGTACCACCATGTGCCGTTCATCGTGGTCGCTCCGACCACGACGGTGGACCTGAGTACGCCGGACGGGGCGTCGATCGAGGTGGAGCAGAGGGCCGGACACGAAGTCACGGAAGTCACCGCCCCGCAGGTTCCTGCGGCCGCGGGAGCAGTGGGTGGCGGGCTTCCCGTCGCGCCGCTGGGGACCCAGGCGTACAACCCGGCCTTCGATGTCACTCCGCCGGATCTGGTGACGGCGATCGTCACCGAACTGGGGGCGTTGTCGCCGGTCACCGGCGGTGGCATCGCCGAGCTGTGTGCCAGGTCACGCCAGGTAACGATTAGCTAATGGGATGATGTCGATTATGAAGGGACGAGTCCTTGTCGTCGATGACGACACCGCACTGGCCGAGATGCTCGGGATTGTGCTGCGTGGTGAAGGTTTCGAGCCGTCGTTCGTAGCGGACGGCGACAAGGCACTTGCCGCTTTCCGTGAGGCAAAACCGGATCTTGTGCTGCTGGACCTCATGCTGCCCGGACGGGACGGCATCGAGGTGTGCCGCCTGATCAGGGCGGAGTCCGGCGTGCCGATCGTGATGCTCACCGCCAAGAGCGACACCGTGGACGTGGTGGTCGGCCTGGAGTCCGGGGCTGACGACTACATCGTGAAACCGTTCAAGCCGAAGGAGCTGGTCGCCCGTATCCGGGCGCGGCTGAGGAGGTCGGAGGAGCCGGCGCCGGAACAGCTGGCGATCGGTGACCTGGTCATCGACGTGGCCGGTCACTCCGTGAAGCGGGAGGGACAGTCCATCGCGCTGACCCCGCTGGAGTTCGACCTGCTCGTCGCGCTGGCCCGTAAGCCGTGGCAGGTGTTCACCCGTGAGGTGCTGCTCGAGCAGGTCTGGGGCTACCGTCACGCCGCGGACACCAGGCTGGTGAACGTGCACGTCCAGCGGCTGCGTTCCAAGGTCGAGAAGGACCCCGAGCGTCCGGAGATCGTGGTGACCGTACGTGGTGTCGGTTACAAGGCCGGACCGAGCTGACATGACCCGAGGCAGCGTTGCTCCGAAGCCCGGGGAGCCGGGAGTCCGTACGGGGCGGGCTGTCGGACCGGGGCATGGGACGTCGCGATTCGGTCGCCTGCTGCGTGGCGGGCGGCCGGGTCGGAACGGCGATCTCGGCCGGCTGATGCTCCGGCTCTTCCTGCGCTGGGTCCGCCGGCCGCTGCTGCCCGCTGTGCGGCTGTGGCGCCGGAACATCCAGCTCAGGGTCGTCGCGATGACGCTGCTCATGTCGCTCGGCGTGGTCGCGCTCCTCGGGTTCGTCGTCATCGGGCAGGTGCGCAACGGCCTGCTCGACGCCAAGGCGAAGGCGGCGCAGAGCCAGGCGGCCGGCGGCTTCGCCGTGGCGCGGGAGCGGGCTGCCAATCTGCGGACCGAGTCCGGTGCGCAGGACGGCGGCGGTACGAGCGGTCGGACGGCGACGAGCTGGCGGTCCGACCTCGTGGAGCAGCTGGCCAGTGGTGGCCAGGGCGCGTTCAACGTGGTGGCGCTGAGCGCCGACGCCGCCAACGCGGGCAACCGTTTCCCGCGGACCTCGGGCAGCGTGGACCCGTCCAGCATTCCGCAGGAGCTGCGGGACGCCGTGGACCAGGGCACGGGGACGTACGAGACGTACATCCAGATCAACTACAACGACGATCATGATCCGGAGCCCGGCCTGGTCGTCGGCACCCGGCTCAACGACATCGAGGAATATCCGTACGAGCTGTACTACGTCTTCCCGCTCGCGCAGGAGGAGCAGTCGCTCAATCTGGTCAGAGGCACGCTTGCCACGGCCGGGTTGTTCGTCGTCGTGCTGCTCGGTGCCATCGCCTGGCTCGTGGTGCGCCAGATCGTCACACCGGTGCGTATGGCCGCCGGGATCGCCGAGCGGCTGTCCGCCGGCCGTCTCCAGGAGCGGATGAAGGTCACCGGTGAGGACGACATCGCCAGACTCGGTGAAGCCTTCAACAAGATGGCGCAGAGTCTTCAGCTCAAGATCCAGCAGCTGGAGGAGCTCTCCCGGATGCAGCGGCGCTTCGTCTCGGACGTCTCGCACGAACTGCGGACTCCGCTGACGACGGTGCGGATGGCGGCCGACGTCATCCATGAGGCGCGGGTCGGCTTCGATCCGGTGACCGCGCGTTCGGCGGAGCTCCTCGGGGACCAGCTCGACCGGTTCGAGTCGCTGCTCTCCGACCTCCTGGAGATCAGCCGCTTCGATGCGGGAGCGGCCGCGCTGGAGGCCGAGCCGATAGACCTCCGCGAAGTCGTACGGCGGGTCATCGGTGGCGCCGAGCCGCTCGCCGAGCGCAAGGGCACCCGGATACGCGTGGTCGGCGACGAGCAGCCCGTCGTGGCCGAGGCCGACGCTCGCCGCGTCGAGCGGGTGCTGCGCAACCTCGTCGTCAACGCCGTCGAGCACGGCGAGGGCCGGGACGTCGTCGTGCGCATGGCGGTCGCCGGCGGCGCGGTCGCTGTGGCCGTAAGGGACTACGGCGTGGGACTGAAGCCCGGAGAGGCGACCCGGGTGTTCAACCGCTTCTGGCGGGCCGACCCGGCCAGAGCGCGTACCACCGGCGGTACCGGTCTCGGTCTGTCCATCGCCGTCGAGGACGCGCGGCTGCACGGTGGCTGGCTCCAGGCGTGGGGTGAGCCGGGCGGAGGTTCGCAGTTCCGGCTGACGCTGCCGCGGACCGCGGACGAGCCGCTGCGCGGTTCGCCGGTACCCCTGGAGCCGGAGGACTCGCGACAGAACCGGGAGCGCGCCCTCGCCGAAGTGGCCGGACCGCACCTGAACGGGCACCTGCTGGCGTCCGTGCCCGTCCAGTCCGGGTCGGACCGTTCGCCGCTCTCCGTATCGCCGGGTGCTCCGGTACCGCCTCGTACGCCCCCGCAGGGCGTGGACCCGACCGCGCTGCCCGGCAACGGAGCCCGGGTCGTGGCGCGTGCGGGGAACGACGGTCAGGACTCCGCCCTCGCACAGCATGCTTCCGACCGGGAGGACACGAATCGTGGGCGCTGATTCGCGTCGCAGAGGACGTCGAGGCGCGCTGCGCGTGGTCGCGCTGCTCGGTGCCGGCGGTGTGCTGGCCGGGTGCGCCTCGATGCCCGACACCGGTGACATCCGTCCCGTGAAGGCGTCTCCGGGCGCCGACTCCGAGGTGCAGGTGTACGCCGTGAAACCCCGCAAGGGAGCGGCGGCCGACGAGATCGTCAACGGCTTTCTCGAAGCGATGACCAGTGACGACGCCAATTTCGCCATCGCCCGGACGTATCTGACGCCGGAGGCGTCGCAGAAGTGGCGGCCCGACGCCAGTACGACGGTGCTGGAGACGGCTCCCACCGCCGGCCGGGCCGCGGTGGGCGGAGTCAGCACGGGGACCAGCTACCAGCTCAAGGGCAAGCAGATCGCCGTGGTCGACTCGCAGCACGCCTTTCAGGCGAGCACGACCGAGGCGCAGGACTACGACTGGACGATGCACCTCTCCCGGCAGGGCGGCATAGAGGGCAAGGGGGAGTGGCGCATCGACAGCCCGCCGCCGGGCCTGCTGCTCGGCGCATCGGACTTCCAGCGGAACTACGTCTCCATCAACAAGTACTACTTCGCCGCCGCACCGGGTGGAGCAGGGGAAACCGTCGTGTCCGACCCGGTCTTCATCCGGCAGCGGATGGATCCGGTGACACGGATGGACCCCGTGACGCAGTCGGTCAACACGCTGCTCGACGGGCCCACGGACTGGCTGGACCCGGTGGTGGACTCACGCTTCCCGCAGGGTACGGCGCTGAAGAGCGGCGTCACGTCCCTCGCGTCCGACGACCGGAACGTGCTGAAGGTGCCTCTCAACGAGAAGGCGTCCAACGTCGGCCGCGAGCAGTGCAAGAAGATGGCGGCGCAGATCTCGCTCACGCTCAGGGAACTGTCGTCCACTCGGGTCGAACAGGTGGAGCTGGAGCGTTCGAATGGCACGCAGCTGTGCGTGCTCGACAGCGTCGAGGCCGACGGTTACGCGCCGGACCGCGCGTCGGGGAAGCCGGTGTATCCGTACTTCGTCGATGACAAGAACCGGCTGGCGTGGCTCTCGGGCGCCACGAAGGAGGCCGCCACTCCGGCCAACGTGCGCGGACCGTTCGGTGACGGGCAGCTGCCGATCGGCGTCGTCGCGGTGGCGCACGACGAGGACACCGCGGCAGCGGTCTCCAAGGACTTCGGCAGCCTGTACGTCTCCTCGATCGAGACCGATTCCCAGCTGGCGGCCCCCGTGGTGCGCAGCCTCGGCAAGACGCAGGACACCCGGCTCTCGGCACCCAGCTGGGACGGCCGCAAGGACCTGTGGATCGCCGATCGCAACCCGGAGAACCCGGCGCTGCTGCGTCTCGTGGGCGGGAAGGGCACGCCGCAGAAGGTCAACGTTCCAGACCTCGGCGCCGCACGCATCGAGTCCGTGAAGGTGTCCGCGGACGGCGCGCGCGTCGCGCTGCTTCTGACGGAGGACGGCAAGACCACGCTGAAGATCGGGCGGGTGGAGCGCGGCCCCAAGGACAATCCGGTGGTCGTGGCCGAACTGGAGCCCGCGGCACCGCGGATGGAGACCGTCACGGCCGTCTCGTGGGCGGGCCCGAGTCGGCTCGTGGTGGTCGGCAAGGAGTCCGGCGGGGTGCAGCAGGTCCGCTACATCCAGACGGACGGCTCGACTTGGGACACGGGCGTGCTGCCCGGCCTCAACGGCGTGCAGTCGGTCGCCGCGGCGGACGGCGAGGACCGCCCGCTCGTGGCGTACTCCGAGGACGACGGCATCGTGCGGCTTCCGGCGGGTGCCAACTGGCAGCCGATCGTCGAGAAGGGCAGGGCACCGGTCTACCCGGGCTAGGAGACCTGGGGCGTATGGGTTCTCAGTCCTCTGGGCGCCGCGTCCGGTCGGCAGGCGGGCGAACCGGTCGGCGCTGTCCGGTCAATACACCGGTTGTCCACAGGCTGTTGTCCACATGCCCTCGTCGTGAGGCCGTTGTCCAAGCCGTTGTCCACAGGGGTGGCCGGACCTCCGAGGTGCGGGCACAGTGGTGGTCATGCGGAGGTGGTGGCAGGAAATCTCCGGCCTGGTGCTGCCGGCCGCATGCGGAGGCTGCGGCGTGCCCCGGACGCCGCTGTGCGAGAGATGCGCGCATGAGCTGTACGGCTCCTCTGCGTGCCGTGCGACGCCCGACCCCGAGCCGGCGGGCCTGCCGGAAGTCCATGCCGCCGCTCCTTACGCCGATGGGGTGCGCGCGGTGCTGATCGCGCACAAGGAGCGTGGCGCTCTGGGGCTGGCGCGGCCCCTCGGCGTCGCGCTGGCCGGGGCGGTGCGGGCTTCGGCGTCCCAGCCCGCGCGGGGCGAGGGTCCGCTGCTGCTCGTACCGGTGCCGTCGGCGCGGCACGCGGTGCGGGCCAGGGGACACGATGCGGCGCGCAGGATCGCGCTGGCCGCCGCGGGGGAGCTGCGGCGCACGGGGACGAGGGCGAGAGCGCTGCCGGTGCTGCGCCAGCGCCGTGAGGTGGCCGACCAGGCGGGCCTGACGGCCCGCGAGAGAGTGGCGAATCTGTCCGGCGCCCTCGTGGCGGTCCCAGGCGCCGGACGGCTTCTGGAGGGCGGCAGAGCGGTTCTGGTGGACGACCTGATGACCACGGGCGCGTCGCTGGCGGAGGCGGCGCGGGCGCTCCGCATGGCCACGGAACAGCGATTTACCGGATTCGGCGAGCCGACCGCGGCGGTCGTCGCAGTCCCACCCTCGGCTTTCGAAATAAACCGGAACTGACAGGGAAGGCGCTACGTTGCAGGTAGTGAGAGCCGAAATTGCCCTGAACGGAGGTACGCGCTGGTAGCGGGTGCCGAGACCCCTCCGATAGGGCTATGTTCGGTTGTGAGGAATGGGAATGCCCGGACCTCACCGAATGCACTGCCGTGCTTCCGGCCAGGGATTCGAGGACACGACAACCTCAAAATTGGTGGGGTGGAGATCTTGTCTCCGGGGGAGGAGGAGGTGAAAGTCGCCTAGTCCGAGACTCCGGCACACACCGGGGTCTGGTGCAAGAGGGAGACGCTCCGCAGCCGACGCGCAGGCGGGGCAATCCGGAACGGAGTTCTGCGTGGACATCGTCGTCAAGGGCCGCAAGACAGAGGTGCCTGAGCGGTTCCGCAAGCACGTGGCCGAGAAGCTGAAGCTGGACAAGATCCAGAAGCTCGACGGCAAGGTGATCAGCCTGGACGTCGAGGTGTCCAAGGAGCACAACCCGCGGCAGGCCGACCGTTCCGACCGCGTGGAGATCACCCTCCACTCGCGGGGCCCGGTGATCCGGGCAGAAGCAGCGGCCGCCGACCCCTACGCAGCGCTTGACCTGGCAACCGCGAAGCTGGAGGGACGGCTTCGCAAGCAGCACGACAAGCGCCACAACCGACGTGGCAGCGGCCGGATTTCGGCAGCCGAGGTCGCCGACGTCGTGCCTGGTGTGGCCGAGCTGAACGGCAACGGACAGCTCCGCCCCCTCGAGACGCCGCAGACCGTCCCCACCACCAGGATGGGCTCGCTCGAAGTGCAGGGCGAGGGACCGCTGGTGGTCCGCGAGAAGCTCCACACCGCAGCGCCGATGACGCTCGACCAGGCCCTCTACGAGATGGAACTGGTCGGACACGACTTCTATCTCTTCGTCGACTCCGAGACGAAGCAGCCCAGTGTGGTCTACCGGCGGCACGCCTACGACTACGGCGTCATCCACCTGGAGAGCGACCCGCTCGCCGGCTCCGAGGCGGGCGGCGCCGGAGGTGCACTCGGCGGCTGACGCGGCCGTCGCGCAGAACCGCAGGTCGGCGGTGCCCCTGAGCGCTCGGAGCGCCCTCGGGGGCGCCGCCGTGCGACCTGGAACGACCGCACGGTCGCCACGGCATGAAAGCATGGCGTCAGGAAGCCAACCCGTGTGCCATGCACTGAGGTTGGTGAACCACCCATGACCTTCAGGCCACTGCCTTCAGGGGGAGGAACGATGGCGGACAGCTTCGGGCCGGTACGCGCCGCGGGCGACGCCGCAGACACGGTCGTCGAGACCGACGCGGACAGGGGCAGCTCCCGCGAGGAGCCGATCCGTGTCCTCGTGGTGGACGACCACGCCCTCTTCCGGCGCGGCCTGGAGATCGTCCTCGCGCAGGAGGAGGACATCCAGGTCGTCGGCGAGGCGGGCGACGGTGCGGAAGCGGTCGACAAGGCCGCGGACCTGCTGCCGGACATCGTGCTGATGGATGTGCGGATGCCCAGGCGCGGCGGTATCGAGGCCTGTACCTCCATCAAGGAGGTGGCCCCCAGCGCGAAGATCATCATGCTGACGATCAGCGACGAGGAGGCCGACCTCTACGACGCGATCAAGGCGGGCGCGACCGGCTATCTGCTCAAGGAGATCTCCACCGACGAGGTGGCGACGGCCATCCGCGCGGTGGCTGACGGACAGTCGCAGATCAGCCCGTCCATGGCGTCCAAGCTGCTCACCGAGTTCAAGTCGATGATCCAGCGCACCGACGAGCGCCGGCTCGTGCCCGCGCCGCGGCTCACCGAGCGTGAGCTGGAGGTGCTCAAGCTGGTGGCCACGGGCATGAACAACCGTGACATCGCCAAGGAGTTGTTCATCTCGGAGAACACCGTGAAGAACCACGTCCGCAACATCCTGGAGAAGCTGCAGCTGCACTCCCGGATGGAGGCCGTGGTCTACGCGATGCGGGAGAAGATCCTCGAGATCAGGTGAGCTCGGCGAGAAGAGCGGCCCGCAGCTCGGGGCGGTCGACCCGCTCGATCCGGACGGCGTCGCAGCCCACCCACTCGGCGGCTTCCCGCAGCGCCTGCGCCATAGGTGCCACGGCCTTCGGGGTGTCGAGCGAGACATGCCTGGCCACGAGCGTCGTGCCCTCCCGCGCCGGGTCGACGCGCCCCAACAGCTTCCCGCCGGCGAGCAGCGGCATGGCGAAGTAGCCGTACACCCGCTTGGGCTTCGGGACGTACGCCTCGAGCCGGTGGGTGAAGCCGAAAATGCGTTCCGTCCGTGCGCGCTCCCAGATCAGCGAGTCGAACGGGGAGAGCAGCGTCGTGCGGTGGCGGCCCCGGGGCGCGGTGGCGAGGGCCTCGGGATCGGCCCACGCCGGCTTGGACCAGCCCTCGACCGTCACCGGCACGAGACCGGAGTCCGCGACCACCGCGTCGAACTGCTCGCCCTTGAGGCGGTGGTAGTCCGCGATGTCCGCGCGGGTGCCGATACCCAGGGACTGACCGGCGAGCCGGACGAGCCGGCGCAGACACTCCGCATCGTCCAGCTCGGTGTGCAGGAGATCGTCGGGAATGGCCCGCTCGGCCAGGTCGTACACCCGCTTCCAGCTGCGCCGTTCGGTGCACACCACCTCGCCGTACATCAGGGCCCGCTCGACGGCGACCTTGGAGGCGGACCAGTCCCACCACTCGCCGCCGTTCTTCGCGCCGCCCAACTCCGTGGCGGTGAGCGGACCTTCGGCGCGCAGCTGCTTGATCACGGTCTCGTAGGAGCCGTCCGGCAGGTCGTGCGACCACTGCGGGCGGGCGCGGTAGGCCCGGCGGCGGAACGCGAAGTGCGGCCACTCCTCGACGGGCAGGATGCAGGCCGCGTGCGACCAGTACTCGAAACTGTGGCCCTCGGTCCAGTACGAGTCCTCGACCGTGCGACGGCCGACCGCGCCGAGACGGGCGTAGGGGATCAGCTCGTGCGAGCGGGCCAGCACCGAGATCGTGTCGAGCTGCACGGCGCCCAGGTGCCGCAGCACCCCGCGCACCCCGCCGCGCCGGTCCGGCGCGCCCAGGAACCCCTGGGCCCGCAGCGCGATACGGCGGGCCTCGTCGGCGGACAGATCGGCGGCGGGAGGCGGCAGCGTCGTCATGGTCCGCACCATAGACGGCGGCACTGACATCGGGCCCACAGCCGATCCCCGGCCGGATCCGCCCCCATGCCTGCTTACGCACCCGTGGAGCGGAGCGCCGTATCGGCCCCGGGAACGGACCGCGCCCGGTTCAGTCCCTCGTCGGCAGATACGGCTGCGGTGTCGGCAGCCCCACATCCGACGGGAGCAGCGAGCCCACCCAGGCGTCACGGAGGGTGTCCTTGTTCAGGAGCGCCGCGCGCAGCGCCCCCTCGACCACGAAGCCGGCCTTCTCGGCCACCGCGCGCGAGGCGGTGTTACCGACCTCCGCGCGCCACTCCAGCCGGGTCGCGCCCAGTCTGGTGAAGGTCCAGTGCGCCACGGCGCCCACCGTCTCCGCCATGATCCCGCGCCCCCGGAACTCCTTGCCCGTCCAGAACCCGATCTCCCAGGTACCCGAGAAGGTACGCAGCGTGACCCCAACGGACGCCATCAGCGGGCCGCCGGTGCGCGGCAGCACGGCGAAGGTGCACATCGTTCCGTTGCGCCAGCCCTCCGGGACCATCTGACCGGTGAACTCGGCGGCGTGCTCGCGTTCGTACGGCGAGGGGACGGTGGTCCACCGCTGGATGTCGGGGTCCTGACAGGACTCGAAGACCGCCTCCGTGTCGTCGGGCGTGAAGGTACGCAGCAGCAGGCGCTCGGTGGTGAGAGTGATGGGCTCCATGGCCCGGATTCTGGTTCGCCCAGGGGACGGATGCGAGCACTTTTCGTACCTCACCGGCACCTTCGGCGCGTCCCGCGCGTTCTCATTGCGGGTAACAGCAGGCCTGGCTGACTGCGGGCCTCCCGACCCGGCGTGGTCCTCGCTTACGATGGCCGTTGCGGTGGGGCCTACCTGCCGTGCCCGCGCCAGTGTCCCTAACACGACCCAGTGCCAGGCCCGATCGGCAAGGAGACCAGCCTCAGTGTCCGTCTTCAACAAGCTCATGCGTGCAGGCGAAGGCAAGATCCTGCGCAAACTGCACCGCATCGCGGACCAGGTCAACTCCATCGAAGAGGACTTCGTCAACCTCTCCGACGCCGAGTTGCGGGCGCTCACGGACGAGTACAAGGAGCGGTACGCCGACGGCGAGAGCCTCGACGACCTGCTTCCGGAGGCGTTCGCGACCGTTCGTGAGGCCGCCAAGCGCGTCCTCGGCCAGCGCCACTACGACGTCCAGATGATGGGTGGCGCCGCGCTGCACCTCGGCTACGTCGCCGAGATGAAGACCGGTGAGGGCAAGACCCTCGTCGGCACCCTCCCCACTTATCTCAACGCGCTCTCCGGCAAGGGCGTCCACCTGATCACGGTGAACGACTACCTGGCCGAGCGCGACTCCGAGATGATGGGCCGGGTCCACAAGTTCCTGGGCCTGTCCGTCGGCTGCATCCTTGCGAACATGACGCCGGCCCAGCGCCGCGAGCAGTACAACTGCGACATCACGTACGGAACGAACAACGAGTTCGGCTTCGACTACCTCCGCGACAACATGGCGTGGTCCAAGGACGAGCTCGTCCAGCGCGGCCACAACTACGCCGTGGTCGACGAGGTCGACTCGATCCTCGTCGACGAGGCCCGTACGCCGCTGATCATCTCCGGCCCTGCCGACCAGGCCACGAAGTGGTACGGCGACTTCGCCAAGCTCGTCACCCGCCTGACCAGGGGCGAGGCGGGCAACCAGCTCAAGGGCATCGAGGAGACCGGCGACTACGAGGTCGACGAGAAGAAGCGGACCGTCGCCATCCACGAGCCGGGTGTCGCGAAGGTCGAGGATTGGCTGGGCATCGACAACCTCTACGAGTCGGTGAACACCCCGCTGGTGGGCTACCTGAACAACGCCATCAAGGCCAAGGAGCTCTTCAAGAAGGACAAGGACTACGTCGTCATCGACGGCGAAGTCATGATCGTCGACGAGCACACCGGCCGTATCCTCGCCGGCCGCCGCTACAACGAGGGCATGCACCAGGCCATCGAGGCGAAGGAAGGGGTGGACATCAAGGACGAGAACCAGACGCTCGCCACGATCACCCTGCAGAACTTCTTCCGTCTCTACGACAAGCTCGCGGGCATGACCGGTACGGCGATGACCGAGGCCGCCGAGTTCCACCAGATCTACAAGCTGGGCGTCGTGCCGATCCCGACGAACAAGCCCATGGTCCGCAAGGACCAGTCCGACCTGATCTACCGCACCGAGGTCGCCAAGTTCGCGGCGGTCGTCGACGACATCGCCGAGAAGCACGAGAAGGGTCAGCCGATCCTGGTCGGCACCACCTCGGTCGAGAAGTCCGAGTACCTCTCGCAGCAGCTGAGCAAGCGTGGCGTCCAGCACGAGGTCCTCAACGCCAAGCAGCACGACCGGGAGGCGACGATCGTCGCCCAGGCCGGCCGCAAGGGCGCGGTCACCGTGGCGACGAACATGGCCGGCCGTGGTACCGACATCAAGCTCGGCGGCAACCCCGACGACCTCGCCGAGGCGGAGCTGCGCCAGCGCGGCCTGGACCCGGTCGAGCACGTCGAGGAGTGGGCGGCGGCGCTGCCCGCGGCGCTGGAGCGGGCCGAGGCGGCCGTCAAGGCCGAGCACGACGAGGTCACCGACCTCGGCGGCCTGTATGTGCTGGGCACCGAGCGGCACGAGTCGCGCCGTATCGACAACCAGCTGCGCGGCCGTTCCGGACGTCAGGGCGACCCGGGCGAGTCCCGCTTCTACCTCTCGCTCGGTGACGACCTGATGCGGCTGTTCAAGGCGCAGATGGTCGAGCGCGTGATGTCGATGGCGAACGTCCCCGACGACGTCCCGATCGAGAACAAGATGGTGACGCGCGCGATCGCGTCCGCCCAGTCGCAGGTCGAGCAGCAGAACTTCGAGACGCGTAAGAACGTCCTGAAGTACGACGAGGTGCTCAACCGCCAGCGTGAGGTCATCTACGGCGAGCGCCGCCGCGTCCTGGAGGGCGAGGACCTGCACGAGCAGGTGCGGCACTTCATGGACGACACCATCGACGCCTACATCCAGGCGGAGACGGTCGAGGGCTTCGCCGAGGAGTGGGACCTGGACCGGCTGTGGGGCGCTTTCAAGCAGCTCTACCCGGTGAAGGCGACCGTGGAGGAGCTGGAGGAGGCGGTCGGCGACCGCGCCGGCATCACCGCCGACTTCATCGCGGAGTCCATCAAGGACGACATCCACGAGCAGTACGACGAGCGTGAGAAGACGCTCGGCTCGGACATCATGCGTGAGCTGGAGCGCCGCGTGGTGCTGTCGGTCCTGGACCGCAAGTGGCGTGAGCACCTCTACGAGATGGACTACCTCCAGGAGGGCATCGGCCTGCGCGCGATGGCCCAGAAGGACCCGCTGGTGGAGTACCAGCGCGAGGGCTTCGACATGTTCACCGCCATGATGGAGGGCATCAAGGAGGAGTCCGTCGGCTACCTGTTCAACCTGGAGGTCCAGGTCGAGCAGCAGGTCGAAGAGGTCCCCGTGCAGGACTCCGCGCGCCCCTCGCTCAGCAAGGACGACGCGGTACCGGCCGGCGCCCCGCGCCCCGAGATCCGCGCCAAGGGCCTCGGCGCCCCGCAGCGGCCGGACCGGCTGCACTTCTCCGCTCCCACGGTGGACGGCGAGGGCGGTGTGATCGAGGGCGACTTCGAGAACGACGGTGACTCCGGGCGCGGCGAGTCGGAGGGCATGACGCGTGCGGAGCGCCGCAAGGCGCAGAAGAGTGCGGGTCGACGCCGCAAGAAGTAGCGCGGGCGGCCCTCGGGCCTCTCCGCGGCGCACGGCCGGGGCCGGACACCTTTCGGGGTGTCCGGCCCCGGCCGGTTTCCCGGACCGGGCCGAGCGGCGCCGAGCAGCCCGGGCGCGGCGCGTGGTTATGACGAGCACACCCGCTCGCCGCCCAGTTCGATCGCCGAGCAGCGCCAGCGGGCGTCCGCGCCCTGTTCGAGACGGAAGGCCATCGCGCTCACCCGGTCGCCCGAGCCGATGCGGGCGAACGCCTCGATGACGCCGGGGCCGGGGTGGTACTCGCCGCAGTGGCGGACCACGGGCGTCACACGGTCCGCGGGACGCAGCGGGGCGCCCGGGGCCAGTTGGACGAGCTGTTCGTATGCCTCGCCGATCGTGTGGCCGAGCATCCAGTGCACTGGGCGCCGGCCGCTCAGCACCGCCAGGAGGCGGTCGGCGAACCAGTAGTGCGGCCGGTCCTGGCGCCGGGCACGTGCGAGTGCCGACGCGGCGACGGCGGCGGGCCGGCGCTGGTCGTGCCGCCCTGCGGGTCGGGTCCTGTTCATGGCAGATCGCCCCCGATGAGTACGGGCCCGGCTCGTACCGGGCGGTAACTTCGTTGGTGATCTTCTACGGCGAGCAGCGGTGCGATCGCAATGCGTGACGGGCCGGATCCGAGGGTCCGCGAAGTTCACCTATCAGGGTGATGAGGGCCGTCTTCAGCCGTCTGCGGGCAAGGATGCGGTGTGTTCCGGTGGACGGTCCGGGAGGCCGCGGAGGCACCCCGAAGGGGTACCTCGCACGTATCCTGAGGGCGCATTCCGACTACGAAAGCGGCCAGCCATGCGCGTCTACGTCCCCCTGACCCTCTCCGGTCTCGCAGAGGCGCACAAGAGGGGCGAACTGGGCCCCGCGCCGATGACCGCCTACGGCGTCACGCCGGGCCTGCGCGAGTGGTACGTCTCCGACGACATCGAGGAGCTGGAGTACGCGGCCCTCAGCCGTGCCGCGGCCGCCTCGCTCCGACTGGTCGCCGGCGATCCCGGGGTCGCGAGGCGCCGGGTCGTGGTGGCCCTCGACGTACGCGACCAGGACGCGACCGCCGACCCCGACCGTTCGCTGGACTCCGGTTCGGTCGGCGAGGTGCGCATCTCGGTCGCGGTGCCGCTGGCCGAGGCGGCGGCGGTGCATGTCGACGCGGACGACGCGATCCGTGATGTCACCGCGGCGGCGGACGCTCTCGGCGCGGCGGATCAGGGCGACGACGACGCACAGTTCACCGTGGACGGTGCCGAGGACCACGAGCTGCTCTGGTACGGCGTCCAGGAGATCCCGAACCTGGTGGACTGACCTGCGCGTTCGTGGTCGGGGCTGACCGTTGTCGGACCCGTTCGGTACGGTCGTCGGCATGGGGAAGCACACGACGCACCTGGTCTGGGACTGGAACGGGACCCTGCTGGACGACATCGCGGCGGTCATCGGGGCGACCAATGCCGCGTTCGCGGAGATCGGGCTGGAGGCGATCACGCTCGATCGCTACCGCGAGCTGTACTGCGTGCCGGTTCCGCGGTTCTACGAGCGGCTGATGGGGCGGCTGCCGACCGCGGAGGAGTGGGAGGTCATGGACGAGATCTTCCACCGTCACTACAGCACCCACCGGATCGGCTGCGCGCTGACCGCGGGTGTCGAGGACCTGCTGAAGGAATGGCGACGGGCGGGCCGGAGCCAGTCGCTGCTGAGCATGTACGGGCACGAGCAGCTGGTCCCGGTCGTGAGGGGCTACGGAATCGAGAACCACTTCATACGGGTGGACGGGCGGACGGGACCGTCCGGCGGCTCGAAGGCGCTGCACATGGAGCGCCATCTGAAGGCGCTGGCCGGGTCGGCAGCGCCGGAGCACACGGTGGTCATCGGGGACGCGGTCGACGACGCGGTGGCGGCGGCCCACGTGGGCGCGCGGGCGGTGCTCTACACCGGCGGATCGCACAGCAGGACGAGCCTGGAGGAGGTCGGCGTGCCGGTGGTGGACACGCTGACGGAGGCGGTGGAGGAAGCGATGCGGTTGGTCGCCTGAGGGTTGGCCCACCCGGGGGGTGCGCAGGCCGGTCTGGCCCGTGTCCCCGGCTCGCGCCCGGGACGGGGAATCGCACCCGGGTGCGGTCCGCGCAGGGCCTGCGGCCCGGCGCAGGGTCGCCGCAGCCCTGCACCCGCGCCGCCCGGCGCACGTCCCCGGGGCTCGCGGTGCGCGCCGCGCCCGTGAGGTGCGGGCCGCCGCAACCGGCCCTGGCGCCCCGCTCGGGCCTGCGCCCTGGCTCGCACTCGCGGGCCGCACCGGCCCGTGCACGTCCGGCCGGCCATGCGGCGCGTGCGGTCACAGCCTGCTGCGGGACCGGTCAGGCCTGCGCTCCAGCCCGCACCGCACCCCCTGCACCGGACTGTGTATCTCGGCCGCTCCCGGACAGGCCGCGCCTCGCACCAGCCGGCGCCGGCCCTGTACCTCCGCCGGTCCTGCGGCGCGGGCGGTCCAGCCCGCTCCGGGACCGGTCAGGCCTGCGGCTCCAGCGTCCCCGGCTGCACCGGACTGTGTATCTCGGCCGCTCCCGCCGGAACAGACCGCGCCTCACACCAGCCGGCGCCGCCCGGTACCTCCGCCAGTCCTGCGGCGCGGGCCGCTCCACCAGGCGTGGGCCGTCCGGCCCCTCTCCGGCGCGGGCCCGCACCCGCAACCCGGAACATCCAGTCCTGCCCCGGCAGGCCGTACCGCCCCCGCGCCCGTGGGGGCGGCAGCCGCACCGGACCGCCCCGTGCCCGCGCAGCCGCACCGCCCCGCGGAACCCGCGTCACGGCGCTCAGCACCCCGCCCCCTATGACACCGGCGCCTTCGTCCGCAGCACCTTGAGGAACTCCCGCATCCACTCCGGGTGGTCCGGCCAGGCGCGGGAAGAGACCAGGGTGCCGTCGACCACAGCCGCCGTGTCCTGGAAGCTCGCTCCCGCCGCCTGCATGTCCAGTTCCAGCGCGGGGTACGCCGTGACCCGGCGGCCGTCCAGGCTGCCGATCGCCGCCGTCAGTAGCGGGCCGTGGCAGATCTGCGCCACGGGCTTGTCGGCGTCGAAGAAGGCCTTCAGAATCTTGCGCAGCTCCGGGTCGTTGCGCAGATACTCGGGCGCGCGGCCGCCCGGGACGACCACCGCCACGTACTGGCCGGGATCCACCTCGGAGAAGGCCAGGTCCGCCGGCCAGGTGTATCCCGGCTTCTCGGTGTAGGTGTCGAAGCCCGGCTCGAAGTCGTGCACGACGAACTGGAGCTTCTTGCGAGCCGGTGCCGCGATGTGGACCTCGTACCCCTCTTCCCGCAGTCGTTGGTACGGGTAGAGGACTTCGAGGGACTCGGCTGCGTCGCCGGTGACGATCAGGACCTTGGCTGTCATGGCTGCTCCCGGTGTCGGGCTGTCGGCCCGTCGGTCGGGTGTCCCTGCCGACGGAGCAGGGCCGCCGACGGCGACCGTGTCGTCACTCGCCAACCTGCCCCGCCGAGGGCTGTTTGCCAAGAGGTGCCATATGTCGCTGTCCAGAGTGTCAAACTTCCGGCCCCGGTTTTGTACACATACGGCTCATGACGGGCCTGGGGTACGGGGCGATAGCCTGGACCCGTGATCAGCGCGATACGCCCTGGGGGCAGCGAAGCCCCCGGACTCCGCCCGGAGCGCCACAGCGCCCGGGCGATCACTGATCCCTTCGATCCGGGCCGATCGCCTCATTTGGCCGATTCCCGCTCGGACATCTCTCATCGCGGCATAACGTCGACTCCGACCGGACACCCCGCGTCGTGGCGTTGCGTCGCTTTTCCTACCTACGTCACGCAACGGCGCGCGACAGGAGCCAGAGGACATGCAGACCAAGCTGGACGAAGCCAAAGCCGAGCTGCTCGCACGGGCCGCACGGGTAGCTGAGAACAGCCCGGTCGGGGGCAATCTTCCGACTGGGGCCGAGCAGAAGCGACCCGACCGGGACACTCTGCTCACGTACCTCCAGCGCTACTACCTGCACACCGCACCGGAGGACCTCACCGACCGCGACCCGGTCGATGTCTTCGGAGCCGCACTTTCCCACTTCCGCCTGGCCGAAAACCGTCCGCAGGGCACGGCCAACGTCCGGGTCAGCACCCCGACCGTGGAGGAGAACGGCTGGACGTGCAGCCACTCCGTGGTCGAGGTCGTCACCGACGACATGCCCTTCCTCGTCGACTCGGTCACCAACGAGCTCTCCCGCCAGAACCGCGGCATCCATGTCGTGATCCACCCGCAGGTCATCGTGCGCCGTGACGTCACCGGCAAGCTCATCGAGGTGCTGGCCGAGGAGTCCGCGCACAGCAAGGACCTGCCGCTCGACGCGCTCGTCGAGTCCTGGATCCACGTCGAGACCGACCGCGAGACCGACCGGGCGGACCTCAAGCAGATCACCGCCGATCTGCTGCGGGTGCTGTCCGACGTGCGCGAGACCGTCGAGGACTGGGAGAAGATGCGCGACGCCGCGCTGCGCATCGCCGACGAACTGCCCTCCGAGCCCACCGCCGACGACCTGCGCGACCAAGAGGTCGACGAAGCCCGCGAGTTGCTGCGCTGGCTCTCCGCCGACCACTTCACCTTCCTCGGCTACCGCGAGTACGAACTCACCGAGAACGACGCGCTGGCCGCCGTGCCCGGCACCGGCCTCGGTATTCTGCGGTCCGACCCGCAGCACAGCGAGGACGAGGACCACCCGGTCAGCCCGTCGTTCAGCAAGCTGCCCGCCGACGCCCGCGCCAAGGCCCGTGAGCACAAGCTGCTCGTGCTGACGAAGGCCAACAGCCGCGCGACCGTGCACCGGCCGAGCTATCTCGACTACGTCGGCGTCAAGAAGTTCGACACCAAGGGCAACGTCATCGGCGAGCGCCGGTTCCTCGGCCTGTTCTCGTCCGCCGCGTACACCGAGTCCGTGCGCCGTGTCCCCGTCGTGCGCCGCAAGGTCGCCGAGGTCCTCGAAGGCGCCGGCTTCTCGCCGAACAGCCACGACGGCCGCGACCTGCTCCAGATCCTGGAGACCTACCCGCGCGACGAGCTGTTCCAGACGCCCGTCGACCAGCTGCGCTCGATCGTCACCAGCGTGCTCTACCTCCAGGAGCGCCGCCGGCTGCGGCTCTACCTGCGTCAGGACGAGTACGGCCGCTACTACTCGGCCCTGGTCTATCTGCCGCGCGACCGCTACACCACCGCGGTCCGGCTGCGCCTGATCGACATCCTCAAGGAGGAACTCGGCGGCAGCAGCGTCGACTTCACCGCATGGAACACCGAGTCGATCCTCTCCCGCATCCACTTCGTCATCCGTGTCCCGGCCGGCACCGTGCTGCCGCACCTGACCGACGCCGACACGGAGCGCATCGAGGCCCGGCTCGTCGAGGCCGCGCGTTCGTGGTCCGACGGATTCGGCGAGGCGCTCAACGCCGAGGTCGGCGAGGAGCGCGCGGCCGAGCTGCTGCGGCGCTACGCCAACGCCTTCCCCGAGGGCTACAAGGCCGATCACTCACCCCGCTCCGCCGTCGCCGACCTGGTCAACCTCGAGGAACTGGCGCGCTCCGACAAGGACTTCGCCCTCTCCCTGTACGAGCCGGTCGGCGCGGGCCCCGGCGAGCGCCGCTTCAAGATCTACCGCAGCGGCGAGCAGGTCTCGCTCTCCGCGGTCCTGCCGGTGCTCCAGCGGCTCGGCTGCGAGGTCGTCGACGAGCGTCCGTACGAGCTGCGCTGCTCGGACCGTACGAGCGCGTGGATCTACGACTTCGGTCTGCGGATGCCGATGTCCTCCGGCAACGGCGACTACCTCGCCGACGACGCGCGTGAGCGGTTCCAGGACGCCTTCGCCGCGGTGTGGCAGGGCGAGGCCGAGAACGACGGATTCAACTCGCTGGTGCTGGCCGCCGGGCTGAGCTGGCGGCAGGCCATGGTGCTGCGGGCGTACGCCAAGTACCTGCGCCAGGCCGGTTCGACCTTCAGCCAGGACTACATGGAGGACACCCTCCACACCAACGTCCACACCACCCGGCTGCTGATCTCCCTCTTCGAGGCGCGGATGTCGCCGGGGCGCCAGCGCGGCGGCACCGAGCTGACCGACGCGCTCCTGGAGGAGCTCGACGGTGCGCTCGACCAGGTCGCGAGCCTGGACGAGGACCGCATCCTGCGTTCCTTCCTCACCGTCATCAAGGCGACGCTGCGCACCAACTTCTTCCAGGAGGCGGCGGGCGGCGCCCAGCACAGCTATGTGTCGATGAAGTTCGACCCGCAGGCCATCCCGGACCTGCCCGCGCCCCGTCCGGCGTACGAGATCTGGGTCTACTCCCCGCGGGTCGAGGGTGTGCACCTGCGCTTCGGCAAGGTCGCGCGCGGCGGGCTGCGCTGGTCCGACCGGCGGGAGGACTTCCGTACGGAGATCCTCGGTCTGGTCAAGGCGCAGATGGTGAAGAACACCGTCATCGTGCCGGTGGGCGCCAAGGGCGGCTTCGTCGCCAAGCAGCTCCCGGACCCGTCCGTGGACCGTGACGCCTGGCTCGCCGAGGGCATCGCCTCGTACAAGATGTTCATTTCGGCGCTGCTCGACATCACCGACAACATGGTCGCGGGCGAGGTCGTCCCGCCGGCCGACGTCGTACGCCACGACGAGGACGACACCTACCTCGTCGTCGCGGCCGACAAGGGGACCGCGTCGTTCTCCGACATCGCCAACGAGGTCGCGGTCGCGTACAACTTCTGGCTCGGTGACGCGTTCGCGTCCGGCGGCTCGGCCGGGTACGACCACAAGGGCATGGGCATCACCGCCCGCGGTGCCTGGGAGTCCGTCAAGCGGCACTTCCGCGAGCTGGGCCACGACACGCAGACCGAGGACTTCACGGTCGTCGGCGTCGGCGACATGTCCGGTGACGTCTTCGGCAACGGCATGCTGCTCAGCGAGCACATCCGGCTGATCGCGGCCTTCGACCACCGGCACATCGTCATCGACCCCGATCCGGACGCGGCCGTCTCCTACGCCGAGCGCCGCCGGCTGTTCGAGCTGCCGCGCTCCTCGTGGGCCGACTACAACAAGGACCTGCTGTCGGCGGGCGGCGGCATCCACCCGCGTACCGCCAAGTCGATCCCGGTCAATGCCCAGATGCGTGCCGCTCTCGGCATCGAGGCGGGCATCACCAAGATGACGCCGGCCGAGCTGATGAAGGCGATCCTGCGGTCCCCCGTGGACCTGCTGTGGAACGGCGGCATCGGTACGTACGTCAAGGCCTCCACCGAGTCCAACGCGGACGTCGGCGACAAGGCCAACGACGCGATCCGGGTCAACGGCGAGGACCTGCGGGTCAAGGTGGTCGGCGAGGGCGGCAACCTGGGGCTCACCCAGCTCGGCCGTATCGAGTTCGACCGCAAGGGCGGCCCGGAGGGCCAGGGCGGCAAGGTCAACACCGACGCCATCGACAACAGCGCCGGCGTGGACACCTCCGACCACGAGGTGAACATCAAGATCCTGCTCAACGCCCTGGTGACCGACGGCGACATGACCGTCAAGCAGCGCAACAAGCTGCTCGCCGAGATGACCGACGAGGTCGGCGCCCTGGTGCTGCGCAACAACTACGCGCAGAACACCGCCCTGTCGAACGCGGTCGCCCAGTCGCCGTCGCTGCTCCACGCCCACCAGCGCTTCATGCGGCGCCTGGAGCGGGCCGGCGCGCTGGACAGGCCGCTGGAGTTCCTGCCCACCGACCGGCAGATCCGCGAGCTGCTGAACAGCGGCCGGGGACTCAGCCAGCCGGAGCTCGCGGTGCTGCTCGCCTACACCAAGATCACGGTGGCGGACGAGCTGATCAAGACGGAGCTCCCGGACGACCCGTATCTGCGACGGCTGCTGCACGCCTACTTCCCCAAGCCGCTGCGCGAGAAGTTCGGCGATGCGATCGACGGTCACGCGCTGCGCCGCGAGATCGTCACGACCGTGTTGGTCAATGACACGGTGAACACGGGTGGTTCGACCTTCCTGCACCGGCTGCGGGAGGAGACCGGCGCGTCGACCGAGGAAGTCGTGCGGGCGCAGACGGCGGCGCGCGAGATCTTCGGGCTGAGCGCGGTGTGGGACGCCGTCGAGGCGCTCGACAACAAGGTCGACGCCGACGTCCAGACCCGGATCCGGCTCCACTCGCGGCGACTGGTCGAGCGGGGTACGCGCTGGCTGCTGGGCAACCGGCCGCAGCCGCTCGAACTGGCCGGGACCATCGAGTTCTTCGCCGAGCGCGTCGAGCAGGTCTGGGCCGAGCTGCCGAAGATGCTCCGCGGCGCCGACCTCGAGTGGTACCAGGGCATCCTGGACGAGCTCACCGGCGAGGGTGTGCCCGAGCAGCTCGCACTGCGGGTCGCCGGGTTCTCCTCCGCCTTCCCGACGCTCGACATCGTCGCGATCGCCGACCGCACCAAGAAGGAGCCGATGGCGGTCGCCGAGGTGTACTACGACCTCGCCGACCGGCTGCGGATCACCCAGCTGATGGACCGGATCATCGAGCTGCCGCGGGCCGACCGCTGGCAGTCCATGGCCCGTGCCTCCATCCGCGAGGACCTGTACGCGGCACACGCGGCGCTCAC
This sequence comes from Streptomyces sp. NPDC096193, assembly GCF_040302905.1. Taxonomy (NCBI): domain Bacteria; kingdom Bacillati; phylum Actinomycetota; class Actinomycetes; order Kitasatosporales; family Streptomycetaceae; genus Streptomyces; species Streptomyces sp. NPDC096193. The sequence goes on from NZ_JBEOSJ010000009.1 coordinate 27,932, forward strand.
GGCTGACGTGCTCAGTGTCGGGAACGGAACCTCGACTCCCGAGGAGCGGTTCAAGGCGTGGGAGCAGAAGAACGCCGCGATCCTGGGCCGGGCGCGCGCCACACTGGAGGAGATCCAGAGCTCGGACACCTTCGATCTGGCGAACCTGTCGGTCGCGATGCGGACGATGCGCCAGCTGCTGCGTACGCACAGCTAGGCGGTCAGCCCAGCCGAAGCGGTGGAGCGCCCGTCACCCTCGTGGTGGCGGGTGCTCCGTCGTCTGCGGGTGCTCCGTCGTCTGTGCGGGCTCTGTCGTCTGTGCGTGCTCAGGTGGCGCGCGCCCTCGGAGGGTGCGCGCCCTCAGGAGCTGCGGCCCTCACCGATTCCCTCACAGATGGCGGCGGATGCGGCCCAGCCAGCCCGAGGACCGGGGGTCGTCGACTTTCGCTCCTGTGGCCCGTTCGATCTTCGCCACCGCCGTGGCCAGGGGTTTCGGCAGCCAGCCGCGGTAGTCCCCGGCGTCCCGCCCACCCGCGTCACCGCACAGCCGGGCCACTTCGGCGGCGGCGGGACGGTCCTCGGGGCGCGCGGCCAGGCACGCCGCGAGCACCTCGCGCAGCGGCGCGGGGAAGGGGCCCAGGTCCGGCGGTTCGTGCTCGGTGGCGGCGATCCGGGTGGCGACGACGAGGCCGCCGCCCTCTCCGTACGGATGACGGCCCGACGCGGCCTCCGCGGCCACCAGGCCGAGCGTGAAGACGTCGGACGCGGGCGTGACCTTCTTGCCCAGCGCGTGTTCGGGCGACATGTACTTCGGCGTGCCCACCATCCGGCCGATCGTGGTCAGCGTCGCCGTTCCGGCCGCCCGCGCGATACCGAAGTCCAGCAGCCACGGCCCGTCCGCGGTCAGCAGCAGATTGGCCGGCTTGACGTCGCGGTGGACGACCCCGGCCGTGTGGACGGCGTCCAGCGCGCAGGCCGCGCCCGCGGTCAGCCGGAGTACGGACGCCGGCGGCAGCGGCCCGTGATCGGCGAGCGCCTCGTCCAGGGGCAGTCCGGGTACGTAACGGGTCGCCAGCCAGGGCCGCTCGGCGTCCGCGTCGTGGTCGAGCACGGGGACGACATGGCGGCCGTGCACCCGGCGGGCGGCTTCGACCTCGCGGGCGAAGCGGTTCCGGAAGTTCTCGCTCTGCGCGTGTTCGCGGCGGATCAGCTTGAGCGCGACCGGCCGGCCCTCGGACCGGGTGAGGAAGACGGTCCCCATCCCGCCCTCGCCGATCCGCGCTTCGAGTACATAGCCGGCGATCTCCGCCGGGTCGTTCTCCCGCAGTGGTTCGAGCCCGTCACGACGCATCCGGCCCCCCAGAACGTGCCTGTGCACCTGCCGATGGCGTCCGGGAGCCTATCGCGAGGCCGTTGCCGTCCACAGACGCCGACACGACAGGAGTGCCGCCGTGAGCAGCAGACCGTTGCGCAGCACCATGAGCACACAGCCGAGCACGGTGCCGCCGAGCACCTCGTTGTAGAGCAGGGGATAGGCGAGCGCGCTGAGTACGGTCGCCGGCACCATCAGCAGGGCGACCGGCCGCTGGGTGGTGAACCGGGAGGTCAGACAGACCGCGGCCAGGCCGAGCAGCCAGACCATGTACTGCGGGCTGATGACGCGGCTGGTGACGGTGAACAGGAGCACGGCCGCGAAGGCCGCGTCGAACGGTGTCGCGGGATTCCAGCGCCGCGCCCTCATGCGCCACCACACCAGCCAGCCGAAGGCGACGACGGTGAGCGCCAGCGACGCCGCCGCCACGCTCGACACATACGGGCCGATGAACTCGAACGCCCCGTACTGGTAGCGCACCGTCCCCGACCAGTCCGCGTGGCGCGCGAGCTGGAGCGCGGTGCCGCCGAGCGACTCGACCTGCACACCGCGGGCGCCCTGCTGTCGTACGAAGTCGAGCGTGTGGCTGAAGCCGATGGCGAGCGCCGCGAACAGGACGGCCGCGGCGGCTGCCGCGGAGAGCCAGGCCGAGCGTGTCGCGCGTCCGCGCACGGTGCCGAGCACGGCCAGCAGCGGCCAGATCTTGATCATCGCGCCGAGTCCGGCGAGCGCGCCGCCGAGGCGCGGGCGGGTGCGCACGGCGAGCAGGGCGAGGACGGCGACGGCGGTGACCGGGACGTCGTACCGGGCCAGCGGGATGTTCAGCAGCAGCGGCAGCGCGCACACCCACAACCAGGCGCCCCGTACCCCCGCGCGGGCCAGCGCGACGGTGATGACCGCGTCGGACACGAGGACGAGCGCTACGAAGGCCTCGAAGTACGACAGCCAGGGCAGGGGGCCCGGAGAGAGGAACACGAGCGCGGCGCCGGGCGGGTACTGCCAGGTGACATCGTCCACGGGGAACGCCCCGTGGGCGAGTTGCTCGTACCACCGCCGGTAGAGGGTGTGCACCTCGCCCGCCACACCGGTGTCGCCGAGGCGGTCGACGACGAGCAGGGCCAGCATGCCGAAGCGGGTGGCCACCCAGGTGAGAGCCAGCGCGAAGCTGTGTCGCGGGCCCAGTCGGCGTCCGGTACCGGGGCGGTTGTCCGCCAGTACCGGAGCCAGATGGTGGGCGGACGGGAGCGGGGCGATCCAATGGGGCGTCATCGGCGGGTACTTTAGCCTGATTTACATAGATTCCCCGCTATTTCTTGCTCTTGGCGAAGGCCTCGTACGCCGCGACGACGTCCTTCGCCGGCCCGTCCATCCGCAGCGTGCCCGCCTCCAGCCACAGCGCCCGGTCGCAGGTCGAGGTGATGGTCCCGGTGCTGTGGCTGACCAGGAACACCGTGCCCGCCTCCTCGCGCAGCTCGTTGATCCGTTTCTGGCTGCGGCGCTGGAACTTGGCGTCGCCGGTGGCCAGCGCCTCGTCGATCAGCAGCACGTCATGGCTCTTCGCGGCGGCGATGGCGAAGCGCAGCCGGGCGCCCATGCCGGAGGAGTACGTCCGCATGGGCAGCGAGATGAAGTCGCCCTTGTCGTTGATCCCGGAGAATTCGACGATGTCGTCGTACCGCTCGTGGACCTGTTCACGGGACATGCCCATCGCGAGCCCGCCGAGGATCACGTTGCGCTCGCCGGTGAGGTCTCCCATCAGCGCGGCGTTCACGCCCAGCAGGGATGGCTGCCCCTGGGTGAACACCCTGCCGTCGGAGGGCGGCAGCAGGCCGGCGATCGCCTTGAGGAGCGTCGACTTCCCGGAGCCGTTGGAGCCGATCAGTCCGACCGCCTCGCCCTTGTAGGCGGCGAAGCTGACGCCCTTGACCGCGTGCACCTCACGGATGCCGGGCGAGGACCTGCGGGAGAGGATCCGGCTCATGGCGGTGGTGGCGCTGCCCTTGCCGGTGCGCCCGCCGTTCACCTTGTACTTCACGTGCACGTCGTCGACGACGACGGTGGGGATGCGATCGGTCTGCTCAGCCACGGCCGTACTGCTCCTCAGCGTTCCAGAAGTACAGGAAGCCGCCCACTCCGAAGAGCACGGCCCAGCCGAGGGCGACGGCCCACACGTGCGGCGGCAGCTGGGACGCGGTGAAACTGTCGATGAGCGCGAAGCGCATCAGGTCGATGTAGACGGCGGCCGGGTTGCACTCCAGCGCCAGCAGCACCAGGTGCGGCAGGTGCTGGCCCTTCAGTACCGCATGGATGCTCCACATCACGCCCGAGACGTACATCCAGGTGCGCAGCAGGAACGGCATCAGCTGGGCGATGTCGGGCGTCCGGGCCGCGAGACGGGCCATGACCATCGACAGGCCGGTGTTGAAGACCGCTTGAAGCATCAGGGCGGGGACCGTCAGCAGCCAGCTGAGCCTCGGGAACTCACCGAAGAACATCAGGATCACGACCAGCGCGCCCATCGAGAACAGCAGCTGCTGGAGCTGTTGCAGCGCGAGCGCGATCGGCAGCGAGGCGCGCGGGAAGTGCAGCGCCCGGACGAGCCCGATGTTGCCGGAGATGGCGCGGGTGCCCGTCATGATCGAGTTGGCCGTGAAGGTCCAGATGAAGACGCCCGTCACGAGGAACGGCACGAAGTCGGCCACATGGCGACTCGTGCCGAGCAGTATCCCGAAGATGAAGTAGTAGACCGCGGCGTTGAGCAGCGGTGTCATCAGCTGCCACACCTGGCCGAGCTTCGCCTGGCTGTACTGGGCCGTGAGCCGCGCGGTCGCGAACGCCGTGATGAAGTGCCGGCGCGACCACAGCTGTCCGACGTACGCCCGGAGTGTTGGCCGCGCGCCGCTCACGGTGAGGCCGTGGCGGGCGGCGAGCTCGCTGAGGCCCTCCGCCGGCGGCGCGGGTGTGGAGATCGTCTGGCTGCTCACTCTGGTCGCTTTCGCCGGGGGCAGGACGGGGGAAACGGTGCATGCGACGCAGCGATGGGACGGGTCCGTTTCGTCGCTACGGTGAGAGTAGGACCGATGTGCGTTGCAACGCAACCGTTTCGTCGTCTCCGGTATGCTCGTGGTCATGACCACGGACCCGGGAACAACACGACGCGCCCCCGCGGGAGCCGCAGTGCTCCGGGAGGATGTGACCGAAGCGATCCGCGCCGCCGTCTTCGAGGAGCTGGCCGCGGTCGGCTTCGCCCGTATGTCGATCGAGGGCATCGCGCGGCGGGCGGGAGTCGGCAAGACCGCCGTCTACCGGCGGTGGAAGTCGAAGCTGTCGCTCGTGCTCGACCTGGTCTCCGCCCTCGCGACCCAGGGACTGCCCGCGCCGGCGACGGGCTCGCTGTACGGGGATGTGCGCGCGCTGCTGGAAGTGGCCTCGCACGCCCTGCGCCACCCGGTCGCCTCGCAGGTCATCCCCGATCTGCTGGTGGAGGCCGCGCGCCATCCGGAGATCTCGGACGCGATCAAGTCCGCGCTGCTGGACAGTCAGCAGGGTGTGGCGGCCGTGGTCGTGCGCGACGCGGTCGCCCGCGGGGAACTGCCCGCCTCCACCGACCCGGACAAGGCACTGGATCTGATCGTGGGGCCGCTGTACTGGCGGCTGGTGGTCGTCAGGTCGGCGCTGCCGAAGGGGTATCTGGACGAGCTGGCGCGGGGAGCGGTGGCGGCGCTGAAGGCGTGAAGGCGTGAAGGGGTGAAGGTGTGATGGCGTGGAGGCCTGACCGCCCGGGGGCCCGGAGGCCCGAAGGCCTGATGGCCTTGAGCCCGAAGCCCTGACGGCCTCAGGAGCGGGGGCCCGCCACCCCGTGCGGTCCGGCCGCATACGTATCGCACCCGCCCCTCCGTACGCCCCGGCCCCTCCGCACGCCCCCGCCCCTTGGTACGACCTCGCCCCATTCGTACGCGAAAGGGCCGGGCAGGAGATCCCGCCCGGCCCTTCCCTCGTACCGCGATGTCCTACTTCACCGCGCCCGCCATCACGCCCGTCACGAACTGGCGCTGGAACGCGAAGAAGACCGCCAGCGGGATGATCATCGAGACGAACGCTCCCGGTGCCAGCACATCGATGTTGTTGCCGAACTGCCGGACCTGGCGCTGGAGTGCCACCGTGATCGGCGCGCTCTCCGAGTCCGCGAAGATCAGCGCGACCAGCATGTCGTTCCACACCCACAGGAACTGGAAGATGCCGAGCGAGGCGATCGCCGGCCCGCCGAGCGGCATCACGACGCGGGTGAACAGCCGGATCTCGCCCGCTCCGTCCAGCCGCGCCGCCTCCAGCAGCTCCCGGGGGATCTCCGCGAAGAAGTTCCGCAGCAGGAAGATCGCGAACGGCAGACCGAACGCGACATGGAAGAGGATCACGCCGATCGTCGTCTCGAAGATGCCGATCTCGCCGAACAGCTTCGACACCGGCACCAGCGCGACCTGCACCGGGACCACCAGCAGGCCGACGACGGCCATGAACCACCAGTCGCGGCCGGGGAACTCCATCCAGGCGAAGGCGTACCCGGCGAACGAGCCGATGATCACCACCAGCAGGGTCGCCGGCACGGTGATCATCACACTGGCGAACAGTGAGTCGGTGATCGCCTCGTTCTGGAGCAGCCGCGAGTAGTTCTCGGTGGTCAGCTGCGCCGGTTCGGTGAACACCTTCCACCAGCCGCTCGCGCTGATGTCGGCGGGCCCGCGCAGGGACGAGATGAGCAGACCGAACGTCGGCATCAGCCAGAACAGGCCGATCAGGACGAGGAACACCCGCATCACGCCGCCGCCGGCGCCCGCCGCGAGCCGCGCCGCGAGGGACTGCTTCGCCTTCACCACACCGTCGGTCGTGGTCATCGGCGGCTCTCCCTTCGCATGCGCCGGATGTTGAACAACATCACCGGGATCACCAGCAACAGCAGCAGCACCGCGATCGCACTGCCCAGACCGAGATGGGAGTCCGTGCCGAACGAGGAGCGGTACAACTGGAGCGCCAGCACGTTGGCGTCGTCCTGCGCCGAGCCCGGGGCGATGATGAAGACCAGGTCGAAGATCTTCAGCACATTGATCATCAGCGTGACCAGGACGACCGCGAGCACCGGCGCCAGCAGCGGGACGGTGACCCGGCGGAAGACCTGCCACTCGGTCGCGCCGTCGACCCGTGCCGCTTCGAGGAGTTCACGCGGCACGCTCGCGAGACCCGCGGCGATGAGCACCATCGCGAAGCCCGCCCACATCCAGACGTAGCTGCCGATGATGGCCGGGGTCACGAGGGTGGGGCCGAGCCAGTTGACGCCGTTGTACTGCCCCGCGAAGTTCGAGGCGGGCAACCGCAGTTCGGCCCCCGCGGCGGACTCCGGCAGGCTGAAGGTGCCGTCCGGACCGGCCCGCGTCGAGGCCACCACCTTGCCGTCCTTGACGGCCTCCACCTTCAGGCCGTCGAGGCCCAGTTCCTCGGCGTCGACCACGTTCGGCTTCCCGCCGCCGCCCCGGGTGAAGTCCAGCCAGGCCGTGCCGGTGATCTTTCCGTCCTCCGGCTCCGCCGCCTTGGCGGGCTTCGCGCCGTCGGGCATGTTCGCCGGTGCGACACCGACCAGCGGGAGGAGCGCCGGCTGCCCCGCGGTGACCGGGGCCTTCGTCACGAAGGAGCCGCCGCCGCCCGGCTTCAGCGGATGCACGGGCAGGGGGCGGGCGTTCGGGTAGCCCGCCGACTCGGCGAAGGTGTCGTGCACGCCCACCCATACGGCGTTGGCCACGCCCCGGTCCGGGTCCTGCTCGTACACCAGCCGGAAGATGATGCCCGCGGCGAGCATCGAGATCGCCATCGGCATGAAGACGATCAGCTTGAACGCGGTGCCCCAGCGCACCCGTTCGGTGAGGACCGCGAAGATCAGTCCGAGCACCGTCGAGACGGTGGGGGCGACGACCACCCAGATCGCGTTGTTCTTGACCGCCGTGAGGATGGTGTCGTCGGTGAAGATCTCCTGGTAGTTGTCGAGTCCGGCGAAACCGGTCCCGGCCTGGTCGAAGAAGGACCGGTAGAGCGAGTACCCGATCGGGTAGACCACGAGCGCGCCGAGCAGCACCAGCGCGGGCAGCAGGAATGCCACCGCGACGGTCTTGCGGGTGCCGGTCACACTCTTGCGCCTGTCGGCGGGGGGCGTCGGCTCTGCCGCGCCCCCCGCTTTCGCCACGGTGGTCACCCGTCAGCTCTTGTACGCCTTGGCGGCGTCCGACTCCAGCTTCTGCTGGGTCCCTGCCACGTCCTTCGGGTTCTTGAGGAAGTCCTGGAGCGCCTTCCACTCACCCTTGCCGGGCGTACCGCCGAACGACTGCGGCATCTGGTCCGACATGTCGAAGCGGAAATTGTCGCCCGCGGCGATCAGGGCCTTGGCGATGTCGCGCTGGACGTCGTTCGGATAGGCGGCGAGGTCCAGCGACTTGTTCGGCGAGATGAACCCGCCCGCGCCGGCCGAGATCTCGGCCGCGTCCGGCGAGGCGAGGAAGGTCAGCAGCGCCTGGGCGCCCTTGCTGTCCTTGAGCGCGACGGCCGCGTCGCCGCCCGTCACCACCGGCGCCTCGGTGCCGACGGCGGGGAACGGGAACACCTTCGCGTCCGTGCCGATCTTCGCCTTCGTCTGCGCGATGTTGACCGACACGAAGTCACCCTCGAAGACCATCGCACCCTTGGGCTGGTCACCGCCGGTGAACGTCTGGGTCACCGAGGCGGGGAACTCCGTCTGGAGCGCGCCGTCGGCACCGCCCGCGATCAGGTTCGGCTTGCCGAACAGCTCGCCGAGCGTCGTCAGGGCCGTCTTCACCGACGGGTCGGTCCACTTGATCTTGTGCTGGGCGAGCTGGTCGTACTTCTCCGGGCCCGCCTGGGAGAGGTAGATGTTCTCGAACCAGTCGGTGAGCGTCCAGCCGTCGGCGCCGGCGACCGAGACCGGTGTGACACCCGAGGCGGAGATCGTCTCGGCGGCGGCGAGGAACTCCTTCCAGGTCTTCGGCTCCTGCACGCCCGCGTTCTCGAAAGCGGTGTTGTTGTACCAGATCAGGGACTTGTTCGCGGCCTTGTAGTAGACGCCGTACTGCTCGCCGTTCACCTGGCCGAGCTTCTGCCAGCCGGCGGAGTAGTTCTTCGCCAGCTCCGCCTTCGCCTCCGCGGCGACGGGCTTGGCCCACTTGCGCTCCACGGCCTGCTGGATCGCGCCGACCTGCGGGAGCATCGCCACATCGGGAGGACTGCCGCCGGCGATCTTCGTGCCGAGGAAGTTGACGATCGGGTCCTGGGCGGGGACGAAGGTGACCGTGGCGCCGGTCCGCTTCTCGAACTCCTTGAGGACCTTGGTGAAGTTCTCCTGCTCGGGGCCGCTCCAGACGGCGGCGACCTCGATCTTCTCCCCGTTCAGCTTGGGGAGCTGGACGGAGGCTGCGGATTCGCCGGCCTTGCTCTCACTCGGTTTCGCCTTGTCGTCGCTGTCGCCGCAGCCGGCGACGGCAAGGGCGCCGACAGCCGCGAAGATCACTGCGGCTTTGCTCGTACGAAGAGTTGTGCGCATCACTGCCCCGTCTCTCCCGTGCGCTGTCCCGTTGACCGACAGGTGTACGCCCGGTCCACGGGTGTCGCAATACCGCACCGTACGACTACGAGTCTTTCGTGATGCCCTTGTGACGTGATGTCCTGTCAAAGGGCGCAACCGTGCGGTCGTTCAGGGGTGTGCCGGTGAGAGCGGAGGCAGCGGCTCGGCGTCCACCGAGCGCGCCGCCCGCTCCAGAGCGCTCGCCAACAGGGCAAGATCCGTGGGCCCGTTGCCCAGTTCACGCAGTGGTCGGCGGGTCGGCGGATCGCCCATACGCTCCCACTCCAGCGGCACCACGGTGGGGCGCAGCGTGGCCGTACGCGGAATGCGTCCCGTCACCCGGCCGCTCTGGAACGGCGTGACCCTGCCGTCCGGGTGCCCCAGCCGGCCCCGTCCCGGAGCCGGATCCTCCGGCCCGGCGGAAGCGGGCGGCGGGTCCAGCACGGCACGCAGCCGCGCACCCTGCGCCAGGTCGGTGTCGGCCGTGCGGTCGGGGCGCGCGGAGGTCGCCACCAGATGGATGCCGAGCCGCTCGCCGTCGCGGGCCACCGCCTCCAGGGCCCGGACGACCGAACCGGCGGCCGGACGGCCCGGGCTGCCGAGCGCCGGAGCCACCAGGGCGTCGAAGTCGTCGACCAGGACGATCAGCCGGGGCAGCGGGGCGGGCCCCTGTGCGGTGGCCGCGCGGCCCCCCGGGCGCAGCCGGAGCGTGCCGCTGGAGGGGGAGTCGATGTCGCCGCGCTGTTCGGCGGGGCTCGGCGGGCGCGGGGACACCAGACGGTCCGCGACCTCGCGCCGGGTCTGCCACTCGGCGAAGCCCGTACTGCCGAGCAGTTCGGCGCGGCGCTTCAGCTCCGCGCCCAGCGCCTGGGCGAAGGCGCGCATCCGGACGGGATCGCTGGCGACCAGATGCTCGGTGACATGCGGCAGTTCCGTACAGGCCGCGAGGCCGTCGCCGCGCTCGCCGCCCGCGCCGTCGACGAGCAGCAGGCCCAGCCGGTCGGGACGGTCCGCTGCGGCGAGCGAGGCCGCGACCGACCGCAGCAGTTCCGTACGACCGCTGCCCGGCGGCCCTTCGATCAGCAGATGCGGGCCCTCTTCGGTGAGATCGACGGCCAGCGGTCCGCGGGGGCTCGCGCCGAGCACCGCGGTGCTCCTGCCCTCCGAGGCCCAGCGCGTCATCAGCGAGGCGGGCGTCGCCCGGGCCAGCCCGAGCTCGTCGAGCAGCCGTGCCGTGCGCGGGAGCGGGGTCGCCCGGCCCGGACGGGTGCCGGTGCCCTCGGCTCGCAGCGGGGCGAGCGCGCGAGCGAAGCGCTCCGCCCAGGCGGCGGAGACGGCGTCCACCGCGCCCACCGTGCCGTGTCCCGCCGGCTGCCCTCCCGCCGTACGCATCAGTCGCAGCGCGGTGGCCACATCACCGCTCAGCAGCGCGACGGCACCGCACTCGCGGAAGGCGAGCGACGCGGCGCACGCCGTCTCATAGGTGGCGGTCACCGGGGACAGCGGGGAGGCGGCGGGCGTCTCGGCCAGACAGATCAGATGGATCCCGGCGGCCCAGCCGGCGCCCGCGAGGCGTGCCGTCGTCTCCCGGAGCGCGGCCGAACCCGGGTCGCCGTCCACGATGACGACGGTGCGTGAGCCGTCGTGCCGCCCGGCCGCCTCGGAGAGGGCCGCCCGGTCGGCGCTCGGCCAGCCCGGGCCGAGCGGTCCGTCGTCCAGCCTGCGGGTCAGCTCGGCCGTGCGGGCGGTGGCCTGGTCGCGGTCGTACGCGAGCAGCAGCCGGCAGTCCTGGCCGTGCGCGGGCCGCAGATGCGGGAGCCAGCCGAGCCAGGCCCACTCCGACCGGCGCTCCTGAAGACTGCGCGCCCGGTCCGTGCTGATGAGCACGATCTCCAGATCGGAGGGGGAGTGCAGCGCGGCGAGCTGGGCGACGGCGGATCTGGCGAGACCGGCCAGCCGCGCCCGGGGGCCGGCGAGCCCGAGGGAGCCTGCCTCCCGCAGCCCGACCGTCACCGGCACGGACGGGAGGTCGGCACGGTCGGTGGTGCCGAGCCGCAGGACGAGGGACTCCGGGTGCTCCGGACCGCGCTCCCAGAGCCGGGAGCCGGGGCCGAGCGCGGTCAGCAGTACGGCGGCGGGATCGGGCCAGCTGTCCACGACGGGCGCGGCGGCGGGCGGCGCCTCGGGCTCCGCGGCCACCTCGGCGGACGCGTCTTCCCTGGCTCCGGCGAACCGCCGGGCCCAGGCGCCTATGCCCCGCTTGCGGGAGCCGCGGGCGGGGGCGCCCTGCCGGCTGGGGGCCTCGGGCGTCTCCGAGACGCCGTCCTGGCTCTCGGAGGCCCGGGAGTGCACGGCGTCGCCCGGACCCGGCTCGCCGTGGGCGGTGGTGCGGGCGGTGTCGTACCGGCTCGGGTCGTACTGGGCGGGGACGCGGGCTCCCGCGCCCTGCGAGCCGGCCGCGGGACCGGTGTACGTGCCGTGGGGGGGCGTGCTCGCCGTCGAACGGTCCGGTGCCTGTCCGGGCGGATACGGCCCACCCGGCAGATGCTCGACACGGCCGGGGGCCGCGGAACCGCCCGGGCCCGGCCGGCCCCCGGAGGCACTGCCCGCGCGGTCCCCCTGCCGCCCGCCGTCCGCGGGCGATCCGGCATCCGGCATCCGGGCGTCGTGCATCCCGGCGTCGTACATACGGTGCGCGTCCGCGGCCGGCGTAGGGCCCATACGGTGCGCGTCCGCGGCGGGCGTGGGGCCGTCCGCACCCGAAAGGCCCGTCTCCCCGGCCACGTCGATCCGGCGCACCCGCAGATGCCCCTCGCCGTCCGGGGCCGTCGGCAGCGCCGGTGTGCGGTCGCCGGGGGTGAGGCGGAGCGTCGATTCGCCCAGGCGCAGCAGCGCGCCCGCGGGCAGCCGCACCGGGCGGGACCCGACCGCGGTGCCGTCCAGCGTCGTGCCGTTCGTCGAGCCCAGGTCCGCCACGGTGACCCGGCCGTCCTCCGCGACCGTCACCGCGCAGTGCAGCCGGGAGACGTCGGGGTCGTCCAGCGGCACGTCCGCCTCCGCCGAGCGGCCGATGCTGATCCGGCCGCCGTGGAGCAGATGCACGCCGCCCGCGTCGGGGCCGGCCACGACCTGGAGCTGCGCAGGGGCGTCCGGGACAGGCGGCTCGTCGCCGCCGGGGACCTGGAGCGAGAGCACGGCACCGTCCACCAGGGGCGGCTCGCCGAGAGTGCGGCGCTGGGCGTCGAGGCGCTCCTGGCCCGCGTAGAGAACGACGGTGCCCGAGACGTCCGGGCCCGCGACGGCGGCCGCGAGATCGGAGGCCACGGCGGCGAGCGCCGTCCCGGACGGCGCGGTGATCAGCACGTCGCACGAGCGCGCGGCAGGGACACGTCCCGCAGACGCGGGCCCCGCGGCCGCGGACTGCCCGCCGCGCGGCGCGAGAACGGTCAGCCGGATCTGCATGGCCGTCAGCAATCCCTTCTGCGCAGGGTGCCCGGCAGGGGTGCCGCCTGTGATCGCCCCCACCCGGCAGGTCGGCACGGACCACAGGGCTCCCGCCCCCACGGCGCCGTGCTGAGGGCATCCTCGCACCTGCCACTGACAACACGCCCGGGTACCGCATACAAGTGATCTTGATTGGTCCGCTCCGGACGGAAAAATGCCTGGTTGGGAAAAGATCCGGAACCGCCGTGATGTGCGCGGCACGGCCGTTCGGCAACCATCCGTACGATGCGCACGTCTTTCTCTCGAACACCGCCGGGACGACGGCGGAGGACGACAACCGGACGATGCCCCGTTCGGCGGCATTAAAGTGGGTCGGAAACCCGGGCGGAGGGACAGTGGCCCGGGATCATGCAAGGGACCACGATCAGCAGGGAGCACATGACGTGCGGCCGGTAGGCAGCAAGTACCTGCTCGAGGAGCCACTCGGGCGCGGGGCCACGGGCACCGTCTGGCGGGCCAGCCAGCGGGAGACCGCGGGCGCCGAGGCGGCCGTGCCCGGCCAGCCGGGCGAGACCGTGGCGATCAAGGTCCTCAAGGAGGAACTGGCGAACGACGCGGACGTGGTGATGCGCTTCCTGCGCGAGCGCTCCGTCCTCCTCCGCCTGACCCACCCGAACATCGTGCGGACGCGCGACCTGGTCGTCGAGGGCGATCTGCTCGCCCTGGTCATGGACCTGGTCGACGGCCCCGACCTGCACCGCTATCTCCGCGACAACGGCCCGTTCACCCCGGTCGCCGCCGCGCTGCTGACCGCCCAGATCGCGGACGCCCTCGCCGCCAGTCACGCCGACGGCGTCGTCCACCGGGACCTCAAGCCCGCGAACGTCCTGCTGAAGACGGACGTCGACGGCCAGATGCACCCGATGCTGACCGACTTCGGCATCGCGCGCCTCGCGGACTCCCCGGGCCTGACCCGTACACACGAGTTCGTCGGCACACCCGCCTACGTGGCGCCCGAATCCGCGGAGGGCCGCCCGCAGACCTCCGCCGTCGACATCTACGGCGCGGGCATCCTGCTCTACGAGCTGGTCACCGGCCGGCCCCCGTTCGCGGGCGGCACTGCGCTGGAGGTGCTGCACCGCCACCTCAGCGAGGAGCCTCGCCGCCCCACCACCGTGCCCGAGCCCCTGTGGACGGTCATAGAGCGCTGTCTGCGCAAGGAGCCGTCCCAGCGCCCGAGCGCCGAGAACCTCGCCCGCGGGCTGCGCACCGTCGCCGCCGGCATCGGCGTGCACTCCTCCTCCGCGCAGGTCGAGGCGGCGCTCGGCGTCGCCGCCCTGCTCGGACCCGACCCGGCTCCGGCACACGTCCCGGGCACCCCGGGCTCGGCCGACCCGACGCAGGTGCTGCCCACCAACGCCGGTTCATACGACCCGAACGCCGCGACCAGCGTCATGCAGCAGACCGGTCCCGGCCAGGGTCCCGACCCGACCTCGGTGATGCCTCCCGTGCCGCCGGGCAACGACCCGAACCACCCGTGGCAGTCCCAGCTCCAGGCGGCCCGCGACCGCAGCGAGCAGACACAGGTCCAGTACATCGACCCGAGCCAGGACCCGCTGCGGCGCCGTCCGCAGCGTCAGCAGCAGCGGCCCCAGCAGCCGCAGCACCCGCAGCAGGGGTACCCGCCGCAGCCGCAGCGCCCCCAGCCTCAGCCCCAGCAGCCGCGGCAGAGCCGGCGGCAGGCCCGGCAGCAGCCGCCGCCCCAGCAGCAGCAGTACGCGCCGCAGCCCTACGCGCCTCCGCAGCCGCCGCAGCCCACCCCGCGCCAGCCCCGGCAGCGCGGCGCCAATCCGATGCGTATCCCGGGTCTCGGCTGTCTCAAGGGCTGTCTGTTCTCGGTGATCCTGATCGTCGTCGCGGGCTGGCTCGTCTGGGAGCTGACCCCGCTGCAGGGCTGGATCGCGGAGGGCAAGAGCTACTGGAGCGCGATCGGCGACGGCATCTCGAAGGTGTCGGACTGGATCTCCGACCTCGGCGGCTCCGACCCGGGCGCCGGGCCGCAGGATCCCTCCGGGCAGTAGGGCTGCACGACTCAGCAGCTTTGTCAGCTTTGTTGACTTCTTCGGGCAGTTTTCCCCCGTAGAAGTGAAGGTTGGCGGCATCCGGGGCCCACAGGCCCCGGATCCCCGCGTACGTTACTCAGGTGTGCCTCGCGTGTCCCCGCGGTCACGGTGCCCGGCCCGCTTTTCCGGCCGGGGGTCCGGGGTCGTCCCCCGGGCGGACACAGTGGGCAACGCCAGCCGCTGAGGGAGCAGTCTTGGCACGGAATATCGGCAGCCGCTACACGGCCCACCAGATCCTCGGGCGGGGCAGCGCCGGCACGGTGTGGGCGGGCGAGGGACCCGAGGGTCCCGTCGCCATCAAGCTGTTGCGCGAGGACCTGGCGTCGGACCAGGAGCTCGTCGGGCGCTTCGTACAGGAGCGCACGGCCCTGCTCGGCCTCGACCACCCCCGGATCGTCGGCGTCCGCGACCTCGTCGTCGACGGGAACGATCTCGCGCTCGTCATGGACCTCGTACGCGGCACCGACCTGCGCACCAGGCTCGACCGGGAGCGCCGGCTCGCCCCCCAGGCCGCGGTCGCGATCATCGCGGACGTCGCCGACGCACTGGCCGTGGCGCACGCGGCCGGCATCGTGCACCGCGACGTCAAGCCGGAGAACATCCTGCTCGACATGGAGGGCCCGCTCGGTCCCGCGGGCTCCCACCCGGCCCTGCTGACCGACTTCGGCGTCGCCAAGCTGATCGACACCCCGCGCCGCACCAAGGCGTCCCGCATCATCGGCACCCCGGACTATCTGGCGCCCGAGATCGTCGAGGGCCTGCCGCCGCGCGCCGCCGTCGACATCTACGCCCTCTCGACCGTGCTCTACGAACTCCTCGCCGGCTTCACCCCCTTCGGCGGCGGACACCCCGGCGCGGTCCTGCGCCGCCATGTCACCGAGAGCGTCGTCCCCCTCCCGGGCATCCCCGACGAGCTGTGGCAGCTCATCAACCAGTGTCTGGCCAAGGCACCCGCCTCACGGCTGCGCGCCTCCGAGGTCGGCGCCCGGCTGCGCGAGCTCCAGCCGATGCTGGCGGGCATGCCGCCGCTGGACGTCGACGAGCCCGACGCCGAACCGCACGCGGAGCCCTACGAGGACGAGACGCCGGCCGCACCGGGTGAGGCGCGCCGCCGGGGAGCCGTACCGCTCGTGCCCGGCGCGGCGCCCGCGGACTCCAACCGCGACACCCACACCTCGATGCGGGTCCCGGCCCCGGACGAGCTCGCGGGCGGCGCCCGCGGCACGGCGCGCGCCCCCCGCACACCCGGCCAGCGCCGACCGGGATCTGCCCGCCACAAGTCCGACACCGTCCGCAAGCGGCGCATCGTCCTCGGGGTCGCCGGCGTGGTGATCGCGGCCGCGCTGGGCGTCGGCGGCTGGCTGGCGACGAGCGGCGGCGACTCGGAGGTGTCCCCGCGGGACTCCCAGCAGTCGGTACCCGCGGAACCCTAAGGCCGGGTCGGCCCGAACCCTAGGGGGTCGGGCTCTCGCGCCCAGCCGTTACGCTGGACCCGTGGCAGTCGTCGATGTATCCGAAGAGCTGAAGTCCCTCTCCTCGACCATGGGGTCGATCGAGGCCGTCCTGGACCTCGACAGGATGAGGGCAGATATTGCCGTGCTCGAGGAGCAGGCCGCGGCCCCGTCCCTGTGGGACGACCCGGAGGCGGCGCAGAAGATCACGAGCAAGCTCTCGCACCTCCAGGCCGAGCTCCGCAAGACCGAGGCCCTCCGCGGTCGTATCGACGACCTGGCCGTGCTCTTCGAGCTCGCCGAGGCCGAGGACGACGCGGACACCCTCGCCGAGGCTGAGTCCGAGCTGACCGACGTCCGCAAGGCGCTGGACGAGATGGAGGTCCGCACCCTGCTCTCCGGCGAGTACGACGAGCGCGAGGCGCTGGTCAACATCCGCGCCGAGGCGGGCGGCGTCGACGCCTCCGACTTCGCCGAGCGCCTTCAGCGGATGTATCTGCGCTGGGCCGAGCGCCACGGTTACGGCACGGAGGTCTACGAGACCTCGTACGCGGAAGAGGCCGGCATCAAGTCGACCACCTTCGTCGTCAAGGCGCCGTACGCCTACGGCACGCTCTCCGTCGAGCAGGGCACCCACCGCCTCGTGCGCATCTCGCCGTTCGACAACCAGGGCCGCCGCCAGACGTCCTTCGCGGGCGTCGAGGTGCTGCCGGTGGTCGAGAAGACGGACCACATCGAGATCGACGAGACCGAGCTGCGCGTGGACGTGTACCGGGCCTCCG
Organism: Streptomyces sp. NPDC096193; assembly: GCF_040302905.1. Classification (NCBI taxonomy): domain Bacteria; kingdom Bacillati; phylum Actinomycetota; class Actinomycetes; order Kitasatosporales; family Streptomycetaceae; genus Streptomyces; species Streptomyces sp. NPDC096193. The sequence goes on from NZ_JBEOSJ010000009.1 coordinate 44,701, forward strand.
GTCCGGGCGGCCAGGGCGTCAACACCACGGACTCCGCGGTGCGCCTGACCCACGTCCCGACCGGGATCGTCGTCTCCTGCCAGAACGAGCGCTCGCAGATCCAGAACAAGGCGAGCGCGATGAACGTCCTCCAGGCGAAGCTCCTCGAGCGCCGCCGCCAGGAGGAGCAGGCCAAGATGGACGCGCTCAAGGGCGACGGCGGCAACTCCTGGGGAAACCAGATGCGTTCGTACGTCCTGCACCCGTACCAGATGGTCAAGGACCTGCGTACGGAGTTCGAGGTCGGCAACCCGCAGGCGGTATTGGACGGCGAGATCGACGGCTTCCTGGAGGCGGGGATCCGCTGGCGCAAGCAGGGCGAGAAGTAGACGCGCACACTGCGTCGTGAAGGTGCCGGGTCCAGAGGGCTCGGCACCTTCGGGTTGCTGGAGACACACGTGGCGGGTGATTTCCTGGCGTCTCCGCCGTTCGGGCTGACTTTCTCTGGCTGAGCTTGAAGGTGCGACGGAGATCAGGCGACCAGCGACGGTGGCGCGATCATGCGTGCTCGGTCGTACAAGTCCAGCGCCGCCGGATTCTTCAGGTGAGGGCGTAAGAGACCGAACATCGCCTTCACTCGCTCGTCGGCGCGGCCGGACTGTACCTTGGGGTAGTCATCGAGGGCCTGGTGCCAGGTGGCGCAGGCCGCTTCCAGGTGGCCGAGTTCCATTTGCCGCTCCGCCAGCAGGCCACGACGGTGTACTCGCGTGCGCTGGTACATGCTGGGGCGGAGCCGGTCCGCTTGTTGCATGGCCTCGACGGCTCCGGCCTTGTCACCGAGTTCGTAACGCACCTGGCTGACGTGGTAGTTGAGCGAAGACGGGTCGTACGAGCCAAACGCCTTGCCGCGTGCCTCAGCACGGTCCATGGCCGCCTCGGCCTCCCGGATGTGGCGCAGCGCGCCAGTACGGTCGCCGGTCTGGGCGGCGGCGTGCGCCTGCTGGCCGACGAGGAAGGCCAGCATCCGAGGGCCGGCTTTCGGGGAGGCGGCGGCAGCGGCGTCGGCCAGCTCCATGGCCTTCGCCCCATGGCGGAGGTCGACCGCCTGGACGCTCATGCCCCGCAGGGTGGTGCAGTACGTCAGGTGGTCCTCGGCTGCGCCCGCCAGCTCCAGGGCCTTGACGTAGTAGCGCTGCGCGAGACCGTGCAGCCCTTCGTCCACGGCCATGTAGCCGGTCAGGTAGAGCAGATCCGAGGCGGCGGACAGCATCGCCTTGCGTACGTCCTCGGGTGCGTCGGCACGCAGGTAGGAGGCCACAGTGTTGACCATGAACGAGGCCGCCATGGGACGTGCGTGACGGCCGCCGAACTCATCGTCCAGCTCCGAAACACGCTCGGTCATAGCGACGACCATGTCCACTTCGTTCATGCCGATGCGTGCTGTGCGGCCGGACTGGACGGCATCGGCACGCCCAACCACATCAGGCCAGCCGGGAATGGTGACCGCCACGGAGAACAGGCCGGCACCCAGAACGCTGCGGCGGGACGGGTCCATATCCAGCCTCCCCAGGTCGATCACCCCTTCCACGGTATCCGCAGCCGCGGAGGAGCGATCGCGTGGAACGGGCAGCCCGGGCCTCAGCATGGGTGACGGGGCGGCCGAGACGGCGGGAGAGGGCTTCGAGGATGCACGCGCGCACCGCACCGCGAGGGACGGTGCCGCCCAGCCAGTGGCTCACCGCCGATTCGTCGTAGCGCAGTGGGATTCCGGTCTCCGTGCCGACGCGGTTCACCGCCCGCGCGAACTGGCGGTGGCTCCAACGGCTCTCGGAGAGCAGGCGCCCGAGCGTCACGTTCGATTCACGCTTGGCCATGCCCTCAACTCCCCATGCCCTTGAGAACTTTCAAGGCTTTCAAGTCCTGACGCTGCGGCAACGGTACCGCTGAGCGTGGTCGTGCGGTTGCGTAGAGACACAGCAGGGAACGGCGAGACCTCGCCGCAGCCGTCGTCCGAGGGGCTGAGGGATGAGAAGTGAAGCGCGGGCCCGTCTGGCCCGGATGACCGAGGAGCGGGGCATGGACGGGGTGTTGAGGATCGACACCTACGAGGGTGCGGACCTGCCGCCGGGTTCGAATCTGTTCTCGCCGTGTCGCTGTCCGCAGCATCGCAGCGCCGCGCCTGAGGACGGGGCGGTGAGGCTGAGCGCCGCAGTACGCGAGGTCAACGAGCGCAGCCGTGGAGAGCGGCTGTGAACCGGTTGGCCGCAGCCGTCGGCCGCTACGCCGGACCGCTCCTGATCATCACCATCTCGGGTCGGTCGGCTTCGTCCTCGGCGTGGCCGCCGTATCCACACCCGCCTGACTCCTCCCCGTCACGCATCCAGGCTCCCCACCCGCGACGAGGGAGGACCCGCCGCCGAAAGCGGCGGGCACCCCGCCCGGCTGCCTTCTTCGCAAGGGTCCGGCAGCCGGGCGGGTCCAACTCCGCAGCTCCGCGGCGGATTCCACTGAAAACCGTAAGGGAGAAAACGATGAACGTGGACGAACTGTTCACCGGCGACCTGATCACCGGCGTCCCGGCCGTCGAGGCAGCGCTGCTCGACAAGATGCCGGGCGGCGGCGACAACAACGGCGACCACTGCAGCAAGTGATCCAGGGCTGACGCCAGGCGGGGCGGGGCCGTACGCGGCTCCGCCCCGCCGCACGACATCGGAAAGGGACGACATGCTGACGATGCGTCTGCGCCCGGCCGATCTTCAGGAGCCCAAGTGGAGATCAGAGGGCGGCCGTTGGATCAACGGACAGAGCTGGATCGAGCCCGCAAACTTGTCCACATGGGTCATGGAGGTCAACGACGACCAGGCACCGCGCGTACGGGTCCGTGTGAAGGAGTGCAAGCCGGACGAGGCGGATTTCGTCGCGCTCACCATGGGGCCCGGAGAAGTCCGGCTGGCAGCAGGCGTCTTCGGCACGGCCCCGCTCTACCTGACAGAGAGAGGCGGCGAGTTGCACGCGTCATGGGATCTGACTGTGTTGCGACCACATCTACGGGCTGACCGCTTGGTGCCGCGCGTGGTAGCCCGAACACTGACGAGGCAGCACCGCTACACGTGCGAGACGCTGTTCGAAGGTGTCTATCGCCTCACCGAACGGGCGTCAGCCAGGTTCACGAGCGCGGGGCTCAGCATCCACTACCCGGAGCCGGCCGAGCATGTACTCGAGCCGCGTAAGCTGCGGCCCGGCGTTGATCCTCTTGCGGCTCTGGACGAGTTGCTGACCGACGCATCCGTCAGGCACCGACGGCAACCGGATGCGTGGGTCTTGAGCTGTCCGGCGGCGCGGACTCCGGGAACGTCGCCCTGGCCCTGAAAGCGGCCTGCTTCCCCGAGGTGCGCAGTTTCGGCCTGCTGGTGGGAGGAAGCACCGGCAGGCAACAACACGAGCGACGCCGGGCCCTTGTGGAGCACTGCGGCTTCCTGGACACGGCCACCCCCGCCATGCAGCACCCACCCTTCTGCCCCGGAGGCGTACGCGCCCTGGGCAAGCCGCACGATCCGGCGGGAGCCTTCTACCAGGAGGCGTTCGACGTCGTACGCGAGCAGGCAGACGCTTGGCGGTGCGAGGTGATGTTCACCGGCAGTGGCGGGGACGAGGTCAACGCCCACCACTCCAGGACACGGGCCGAACTGCCGACGCCGGAACCCGTAGCGTGGCTGGGAGCCAAAGCAGTCCGTGTGCTCGCTGACGTGGACGAGCACATGGCCCCCATCCCGATACTGCCCGTACCGACCCTGATGGCGTTCGGGATGCACAACCCCGGATTCCTCCGGGCCGGCATCTGGCCCGTGAGCCCGTTGGTGCACCCGTCGATTGTGCGGTTCATGGAGCAGTTGCCGCGTGAGCACAAGCGCGGCAAGGCGTTGTTCCGTGAGCGGATCAGGCGGGCGGGCCTGCCCGAGTGGGTGGCGGCGCCGGCCGAGCCGGAGAACTTCCTGGCTGTCCTGGAGAAGGGCCTGCGTTCCTACGGCCTGCCCGTGCTGGACGACATGCTGAAGGATTCAGTTCTGGTGGACCTCGGCTACGTTGACGGCAAGGCTCTCATCCAGGCGCGCAAGGATGCCGACGCCGCCTTGGTCGTCCCTGACCTGCTGTGCGATGTGCTCGCCCTGGAGGTCGGACTGCGAAGCCTCATGTGACCAGCCCCGACACGGAAGCCGAGCACGTGGAAGCCACCAACCTCTTGTACCGCGATCCGGCTCTTTGTGACGTGGTGCAGTCAGGCAGCGCAAGCGCCGGGATGTGCCGGCCCCTGTTCGAGCTGCACCGGCCGGACGCCCGGACTCTGGTCGATTTCGGATGCGGTACCGGCCGGGATCTGGAGATCCTGGCCAAGCGCTTCGAGTGCATCGGCGTGGATCTCCAGCCCGGAATTGTCGACTACGCCCACCAGGCCCGGCCGGGGCTGGACATCCGCACCGGGGACATGCGCACCACACGACTCGGCAAGCGCATGGACGTGGTGACCTGTATGGGCAACAGCCTGGCCTACGTGCACGACAACGAGGAGATCAGCCAGGTCTTCGCCACATTCGCGGCCCATGCCCTGCCGGGCACGCTGCTCGTGCTGTGCTCGCCCGTCACCCCGATCACCCGGACTGAGCCGAATACCGCCACGGTTGACACCCGTTGGGGACCCGCCACGGTCACCATCCGACATGAGTGGGACTTGCGGACCCAGATCAACACCACGCACCGGCACTGGGTGCTCCCCTCGGGCGACGAGGCCCTGGACGAGGTCCGCAGGCGTGTCCTGTTCCCCCGCGAGCTGGATCGTTACGCGGAGGGTGCCGGCTTTGAAGTCCTGGACATGCGCGACGGCACAGAGGCGGGGCTCACCGGCCCAACTGCGTACACGGTAGCCCGATACACCCACGGGTGAGTGGTAGAGCCTGCTCAGCCTGCCGCAACTACCCACGGCCGAGGGGTTTTTGTTCACTGCCGCAAGTGGCGAGCCTGCCGGAACAGCGCTTTGTCGACAAGGTAACCGCCCGCTGTGGGGCGGCAGTTCCCTTTTATGTCACAGTTGCATCGGCGCAGGTCAGGCAACCTCCCGCATACCGGACATCGCACGCGCAACGACCTTGACGCGTCCGCGAAAAGTGGGAAGGGTGACGCTCGGCATGCGTATCTCTGGGGCGCGTGTGATGTGGGGGAGACGTCAACGCCCCGCGGCCGCAGCCCCTGACGCTGCTCCATTGACGATTAGCTACTGGGGGTAGCAGCCAGATGACGAAGAAGACGCGGATCCGCGTAGCGCGCATAGCCGCCGGCGCGGTGATCGCCGCCGGCGCGTCGCTGACCGCCGCGGGCGCCGCCTCGGCCGTCGGCGTGGACATCAACGTGGGTCCTCTCGACGCCTCGGTCAACGCCGACGAGACCGGCCTCGACGCCGGTCTGGGCATCCAGGGTGGCCGGTCCACCGAAGGCACCTCCGCAGGCCCCGAGGGCGCGACCGAGGGCAGCATCGCCGGCACCGTGGGCGGTGTCATCGCCGGTTCGACCGAGGGTCAGACCACGGGCGGCACGACCGAGGGTCAGACGACCGGTGGTACGACCGAGGGTCAGACCACGGGCGGTACGACCG
>NZ_JBEOSJ010000009.1:50414-144816 GCF_040302905.1 Streptomyces sp. NPDC096193
GTACGACCGAGGGTCAGACCACGGGCGGTACGACCGAGGGTCAGACGACCGGTGGTACGACCGAGGGTCAGACCACGGGCGGTACGACCGAGGGTCAGACCACGGGCGGTACGACCGAGGGTCAGACGACCGGTGGTACGACCGAGGGTCAGACCACGGGCGGTACGACCGAGGGTCAGACCACCGGTGGTACGACCGAGGGTCAGACGACCGGTGGTACGACCGAGGGTCAGACCACCGGCGGCACCGAGGGCCAGACCACCGGCGGCAGCACCACCGGCGGCACCGACGGTGGCTCGACGACCTCCGGTGGCACCACCGGCGTGATCGACGGTGACGGCAACAACACCGACACCGACAACGCCGGCTCCCAGCCGGTCGAGCAGGGCGAGGCCAAGGAGGAGCTGGCGGAGACCGGTGCCGCCGAGACCACCTTCCTGCTCCTCGGCGCTGCCACCATGATCGCCGGTGGTATCGGCTTCCGGATGCTCCCGCGTCTCGTGGGCAGTAACCGCACCGCCGTCTAAGCATTACGGCGCGTAGCGCACAGCACACAGACGCACAGCACACAGAAAGGAGGGCCCGGGGCGCGCTCAGCGCCCCGGGCCCTCCTTTTGCGTACGTCCTACGCGGTCTGGTGCGCGGCCAGCAGCGCCAGCGCCGCGATCAACACCACCAGCAGCGTCAGCAGCGCCACCGGGCTCAGACCGCCGAACGGTCCCTCCTGCTGGAGTCGCTCGCGGTTCGCCCGGCACACCGGGCAGCGGCCCTCGTTCACCGGGGCCGCGCAGTTGGCGCACACCAATCGGTCGTAGGTCATGCGCTCTCCTCCTCCCGCGCGCCGGAGCCGCAGGCGCGGGACCGTATGCACAGTTCTTTCCCGACAACGCACAGGGGAACGACACTGTTCCCCTACCACCATGCCAGCTCGGGCGCTTTTCGGCGCGCCCCACCCGTTCCTTCGTCATCCGTGACGTGACAAAGTACGCAACCCAGACTGTTGACTGCGCCTGCAACCCCGCTTCGCGTAATGTCACGCACACCTACTCCCGGCCGACCGTGGTGCACCCGTGATCCGATTCGACAACGTCTCCAAGAGCTACCCCAAGCAGAACCGCCCCGCCCTGCGTGACGTCTCTCTCGAGATCGAGAAGGGAGAGTTCGTCTTCCTGGTGGGTTCGTCCGGTTCCGGCAAGTCGACCTTTCTGCGGCTGGTCCTCCGCGAGGAGCGCGCAAGCCAGGGGCTCGTGCACGTCCTCGGCAAGGACCTGGCACGGCTGTCCAACTTCAAGGTGCCGCACATGCGCCGCCAGCTGGGCACCGTCTTCCAGGATTTCCGCCTCCTGCCCAACAAGACCGTCGCGGAGAACGTGGCGTTCGCGCAGGAGGTCATCGGCAAGCCGCGCGGCGAGATCCGCAAGGCCGTGCCGCAGGTTCTCGACCTCGTCGGACTCGGCGGGAAAGAGGACCGGATGCCCGGTGAGCTCTCCGGCGGTGAGCAGCAGCGCGTCGCGATCGCGCGGGCGTTCGTCAATCGGCCGATGCTGCTGATCGCGGACGAGCCGACCGGCAACCTCGACCCGCAGACGTCCGTCGGCATCATGAAGTTGCTGGACCGGATCAACAGGACCGGTACGACCGTCGTGATGGCGACCCACGACCAGAACATCGTCGACCAGATGCGCAAGCGTGTGATCGAGCTCGAGAAGGGCCGTCTCGTACGCGACCAGGCACGCGGCGTCTACGGCTACCAGCACTGAGCTAAGGAAAGGCTGAACGCACGCGATGCGCGCCCAGTTCGTACTGTCGGAGATCGGCGTCGGTCTCCGTCGCAATCTCACCATGACCTTCGCCGTCATCGTCTCCGTGGCTCTGTCGCTCGCCCTCTTCGGCGGCGCGCTGCTCATGCGCGAGCAGGTCAGCACCATGAAGGACTTCTGGTACGACAAGGTCAACGTCTCCATCTTCCTGTGCAACAAGAACGACGCGTCCACGTCGCCCAAGTGCGCCAAGGGCGCGGTCACCGCACAGCAGAAGCAGCAGATCGAGACCGATCTCAAGAAGATGGACGTGGTCGACTCCGTCCATCACGAGACGGCCGAGGAGGCGTACAAGCACTACCGCGACCAGTACGGCGACACTCCCATCGCGTCCACCATCACGCCGGACCAGATGCAGGAGTCGTTCCGGGTCAAGCTGGACGACCCGGAGAAGTACAAGGTCGTCGCCACCGCCTTCGCGGGCCGGGACGGCGTGCAGTCCGTCCAGGACCAGCGCAACATCCTGGAGAATCTCTTCTCCCTGATGAACGGCATGAACATAGCGGCACTGTTCGTGATGGCGCTGATGCTGGTGATTGCGCTGATGCTGATCGTCAACACCGTGCGGGTGTCGGCGTTCAGCCGTAGGCGTGAGACCGGGATCATGCGGCTGGTGGGAGCGTCCAGCTTCTACATCCAGATGCCGTTCATCATGGAGGCCGCGTTCGCGGGCCTGTTGGGCGGTCTGGTCGCCTCGTTGATGCTGCTCGTCGGCAGGTACTTCCTGATCGACCACGGCTTGGCGCTGTCCGAGAAGATGCAACTGGTCAATTTCATCGGCTGGGACGCGGTCGTCACCAAGCTCCCGCTGGTGATAGCGATCGGTCTGCTGATGCCCGCCATGGCCGCTTTCATCGCATTGCGCAAGTACCTCAAGGTGTGACAAGCGCCCCGGGCGCCGTACGGGCAACAACCGTACGGCGCCCTTCGCTTGGCCTAGACTCGTCGCCATGCCGGGCCCGGAGTTCTGTCCTCGGCCCCGCCGCATTCGCCGCGGGGCGGCCCTGACATTGGTCTTTGCGAGCGTTCTCGCCACCGCGGCGGCCACCAACGCCCTGCCGCGCGAGGACGACAGCGCCCCCCGCCCGCTGGCCGCCCGGCCCGCCTCTGCCACCGTCGACCGCGACGCTCTGGCCCGCGCCGCCGCCGAGGCCATGGCTGACGGCAAGTCGGGGACGAAGGCGGCCGAAGAAGTCGTCAGCCGCAGCGGCGACCGGTGGGGGGCGGTGTACGACCGCCAGGAGTACGCGGACTTCCAGCAGGCCCTCGACGGCGAGTACACCGGTGTCGGCCTGACCGCCCGCCGGACCGCCGACGGGCGCGTCGAAGTGGCCCGGGTCCAGTCCGGCGGCCCCGCGGAGAAGGCGGGCATCAAGGCCGGCGACCGGCTGCGCACCATCGACGGCAGGCGGGTGGCCGACCGTCCCGTACCCGAGGTCGTGGCCCAGCTGCGCGGAAGCGAGCGCACGCGCGTGGCCCTCGGCATGGAGCGCGCCGGCCGCACGTGGACCGAGACCCTGACCCGTACGACACTCAGCACCGAGACCGTCACCGTGCGTCACCTTCGGGACGGCGCAGTGATGATCAAGGTCTCCTCCTTCACCAAGGGCTCGGGCGCCCGGGTCCGGGACGCGGTGCGGTCCGCCCCCGCCGGCGCCGGTGTCCTGCTCGATCTGCGCGGCAACGCGGGCGGCCTGGTCGCCGAGGCCGTCGCCGCCGCCTCCGCCTTCCTGGACGGCGGGCTCGTCGCCACGTACGACATACGGGGTGAGCAGCGCTCCCTCTACGCCTCGGCGGGCGGGGACACCGCCAGACCTGTGGTCGCACTGGTCGACAGCGGCACCATGAGCGCCGCCGAGCTGGTGACCGGGGCCCTCCAGGACCGCGGCCGTGCGATCGCCGTCGGTTCGCGCACCTTCGGCAAGGGGTCCGTGCAGATGCCCAGCCGGCTGCCGGACGGATCGGTCGCCGAGCTCACGGTCGGGCACTACCGCACGCCGGCCGGTCACAGCGTCGACGGCCGGGGCATCACACCCGACCTGCTGGCCGCCGAAGGCGCCGAGGAACGGGCCCGCACGGTATTGAGTGGCCTCGGGGGTGGGTCGTAGTGCGAAAATGACCGCACTATGGCTAAGGAAAAAGGGCGCAAGCTGATCGCGCAGAACAAGAAGGCGCGGCACGACTACCTCATCCTCGACACCTACGAGTGCGGGCTCGTGCTGATGGGTACCGAGGTGAAGTCGCTGCGTCAGGGGCGGGCCTCGCTGGCGGACGGCTTCGTCCAGATCGACGGACACGAGGCGTGGCTGCACAACGTGCACGTCCCCGAGTACAGCCAGGGCACTTGGACCAACCACTCGGCCCGCCGGCGGCGGAAGCTCCTCATGCACCGCGAGGAGATCGACAAGCTGGAGTCCAAGGCGCAGGAGACGGGTCACACCATCGTGCCCCTGGCGCTGTACTTCAAGGACGGCCGGGCGAAGGTCGAGATCGCTCTGGCGAAGGGCAAGAAGGAGTACGACAAGCGGCAGACACTGCGGGAGAAGCAGGACCGCCGTGAGACCGACCGCGCGGTCTCCGCGGTCCGCCGCCGCCAGCGGGCCTGAGGGCCGGGCGGCGGGGGCCCGGGAGGCCGGCGGTGCCCCGTGGTCCCGGGCGGTGGGCATGAAGGCCTGACCCGCGGGAATACGGTGGCATGTGGCCGCGTTGGTCACGTACGATGGCGACAGCCCCTCTCGAAGGGGCGCCTTTGAAAAATCAACATGGGGATGATCGGTTTCGACAGCGGATGTCGAAGCAGGAGAAGCGAGCCGAGGAAGCGGCAATGATCTCGTTAACCACGTGTCGCAAACAATAATCGCCAATTCCAAGCGCGATACCTCCGAAGCCTTCGCCCTCGCTGCCTGATCTCAGGCAGTAGAACGAACCTTCACTATGGAGCGTCAGCCCGGGACTGTTCCCGACCCGGTTCCTGACGTCATCTAGGGAACTAAACCTCTGAACCCGGTCACGGGGTGCAGAGGGAAACCAAACAGTGACTGAGCCCGTCGGAGACTTGTCCGCGTGATCTCCGGGGCCGAGAAAATCGCAGCGGACTGCGCTCGGAGAAGTCCTGATTCTGCACCGTTGGACGCGGGTTCGATTCCCGCCATCTCCACTCCCACCTTGTGTGGACCCCATGTGGGCGAAGGCCCGGCTGTCACGACAGCCGGGCCTTCGCCATGCCTGGGGAGGCCATGCCTGGGAAGGCCCGCGGTGGGCGGAGGGCCCCGGCTTTCACGGCAGCCGGGCCTTCGCCGCGCGTGCTCCTGCCGCGCCTGCTCCCGCCACGCCGGCCATCAGCAGCGCCAGCGCGGCCGCGCACACCGGGATCGTGTATCCGTAGGCCGCGCCCATGTGCTCGACCGTCCAGCCCGCCGTGGCCGAGCCGGCCGCGATGCCGCCGAGGATCGCCGTGACGGCGAGCGTCATGCCTTCGTTGAGGCTGCCCTCGGGGGTCATCCGCTGGACCAGGGACATTCCCGTCACCATCGTCGGTGCGGTGGCGGCGCCCGCCAGCAGCAGGGCCGCCGCGAGAACGACGGCCGATCCGGTGCGGGCCGCGAGCAGGGGCAGCGTCATCAGGGCGGTCATGGCCGCCAGGCAGGCGACGAGGCGGCCCGGCAGGTTCCCGCCCGCGCGGAGAGTCCCGTAGAGCAGGCCCGCGGCACACGAACCCGCCGCCTGGAGGCCCAGCAGCAGCCCGGCCCGGGGACCGTCGAGGACGGCGAGCGTGCTGACCTCCAGGGCGCCGAAGACCATGCCGGTGGCCAGGAAGACCGCGAGCAGGGAGGCCATCCCCGGCGTGCGCAGCGGGGATCGCGCGCCGGGCGTGCGCGCGGAGACCGGCGGCTCGGTGGAGCGCTGGGCCGCGAAGATCAGGATGCCGGTCAGCAGCAGGACCGCGCCGGTCAGAGTGCCCGCCTCCGGGAAGAGGGCCGAGCACAGAAGGGCGGCGACGACCGGGCCGAGCATGAAGCAGAGCTCGTCGGCGGCCTGTTCGAAGGAGTTCGCCGTGTGCAGTGCGGCGGCGTTCTCGGGCGTGGGCTCCCGGTGGATGTGGGCCCACCGGGCGCGTGACATGCCGCCGGTGTTGGGGGTCGTGGCGGTGGCGGCATACGCGGCGAAGAGCGTCCAGTCCGGTGCGTCGAAGCGTATGCAGAGCAGGAGGGCGAGCGAGCCGAGCACGGCGAGGGCGGTGGCGGGTACGGCGACACGGGCCTGCCCGTGGCGGTCGACGAGCCGGGCCGTCCAGGGGGCGACGAGTGCGGTGGCCGCCAGTCCCGTCGCGGTGACGGCGCCGGCGAGCGCGTAGGAGCCCCGCGATCCGGCGATCATGATGACGGCGCTGACGCTGAACATCCCCATGGGGAGGCGGGCGAGGAGATTTCCGGCGGTGAAGGCGCGGGCACCCGGGGTCGCGAAGAGTCTGGCGTACGGCATGGAACCACCATCGCCGCAGGTCAGGATGGGGTCCAACACCTGTGGAGAGTCAATTGACGCACCGGCGTTGTAAATTCACCCGGTGCCCATGGACATCGAACCGCGGCTGCTGCGCGCCTTCGCCGCCGTCGCCGACGAACTGCACTTCACTCGCGCCGCGGCCCGGCTGTACGTCGCCCAGCAGGCGCTGAGCCGCGATGTCCGGCGGCTGGAGCGGGAGTTGGGGGCCGCGCTGTTCGTGCGGAGCACCCGGCGGGTGACGCTCACGGCCGACGGCGAACGGCTGCTGCCGTACGCGCGGGCCGTCCTTGCGGCGCACGACGAGCTGAGGGCCGCCTTCACCGCCGCCGACCGGCCGCTGCTCGTGGACCTCAACAGCGAGGGCATGGTGTCCGGCCGCATCCTCGCCCGGGCGCGCGAACTCGCCCCGGATTGCGAGCTGATGGCCCGCTTCGAGAGCGGGCTGACCGGTGCCGCCGCCGAGATCGTCGCGGCGCGGCTCGACGTCTCCTTCGGGCGCTTCGCCGGCCTCGAAGGCCCGGTGCGGGCGCTGCTGTCCCATCGGATCGTCCGGTACGAACCGCTGGGCGTCGTCCTGCCGCACGATCACCCGCTGGCCGCGCGGGAGCACGTTCCGCTGGACGCGCTCGCGGGGGAGACCGTCTACGCCGGTGCGGGCAACCCCCGCACGCTGGAATGGACGGACCTCGCACGGCACCTGTTCGCGGGCCGCGGGATCGCGCTCGCCCCGCCCGCGCCGGTGGCGGTGGGCGTCGAGGAGTTCCGCCGGGTGATGGCGAAGACCCGCAATCCGGTCCTCGCGGTGGTGGACTTCCCGGCCGTGGCGGGCACGGTCATGCGCCCGATCGTCGACCCCGTTCCGCTGTCGCCGCTGTCGATGGTGTGGCGCAAGGGAATGCGCCACCCGGGCGTGGACGCCCTGCATGCGGCGGTCGACGAACTGGGTGCACGGGAGGGCTGGCTGGAAAGAGAGGCTTCGGAATGGTTGCCGGAGTGCGACATCACGCTCATGTGTGACAACAACTGACAGAAGCACCCGTTCGGTACCTCGTGTGGGCTACGTTCGTCCCTCCGGATGCGGTGCAACACAGGGCGCTCGGGGCGGGTGGGGACCCAGGCCGAGATCACGACATACGTCCGCGCATCCGTATTGAGCCAGTGGGGGATGTGCGCACAGCTGTGGAAAATTGGCAAGAAGATGCCCGTATCGGGCATACGCATGAGCCGAACGAGGTCACCGTTCAACTCGACGGACTTGGCCGAAAACTGGGGGAGGCGGCGTCCGAACCGCCGGCCCAGGAAGGCTCGGACGGCCCGGTGTTCGTGGACGAGAGCGGCCGCAGAAGCAAAAAGTTCCGCCGGGCAGGCTGGGTACTGGCCGCCGTCTGCGCCTGCTACGCCGTCACCCTCGTGACCGCACTCGTCGGCGGCAGCTCCACCGCGCCGTGGCTGCCCGGCATCAGCCAGTTCGCGGAGAGCAAGAAGAAGGAGAAGGTGGAGGTCGAGCCCGCTCCCAGTGAACCGGTCTCCGCGGGCGACGCCCCCGGCTACCGGCCCGGCGCCCCGGCGCCCACCGACTCCACCGGCGCCGTACTGCCGCAGCGGCCCACCTCGTCCACGGTGTCGAGCGGTGCCCCGAAGGTGGTTCCGGCGGTCCCCGGTGCCAAGGCGCCGGCCCCCGCGCCCGCCGAACCCTCCGCCGGCGGTGGTGTTCCCGCACCCGGCGGCGGCCCGACGCCCACCGCCTCTCCGGGCGGCGGCGACCCCTTGCCCGAACCGGTGGCCAGTCCCGTCGACCCCTCGCCCTCTCCTTCCGCGCCCACGAGCGCGCCCGTCGAACCCCCCGCGCAAGAAGGCGCCTGACAGATGACCCGTCACGGCAGAGGGGCCCCGCAGCGGCGGAGGCCCCGGTCCGGCGTTCGCCGGCGACTCCCCATGCGCTATCTGCTTCCCGTGGTCTTCCTGATCGCGCTGGCGGCCATGCTGATGCTGCGCGGCTATGTGCACAGCGAGATCCTCGCCGACCACCGCGTGCGGCCACCGGCCCCGTCCGACCAGGTGCCGCAGAAGATCCTCGACGGCGGGCCGGTCATCGACGTACGCGACAAGGCCGATCCCAAGGCCCTGACCGTGCCCGACCGCAAACTGGTGCTCACCTTCGACGACGGTCCGGACCCGGTCTGGACGCCGCGGGTACTCGACGCCCTGAAGGCGCACGACGCCCACGCCGTCTTCTTCGTCACGGGCACCATGGCGTCCCGGTACCCCGACCTCGTCGAGCGGATGGTGCGGGAGGGCCACGAGATCGGGCTGCACACCTTCAACCACCCCGACCTGGCCTTCCAGTCCACCGACCGGATCGACTGGGAGCTCTCCCAGAACCAGTTGACGCTCGCGGGGGCGGCGGGCATCCGCACCTCCCTGTTCCGGCCGCCGTACTCCTCGTCCTCCGAGGCTCTCGACAACAAGTCCTGGCCGGTCGCCCAGTACATCGGCAGCCACGGCTACATCACCGTCTTCAACAACACTGACTCCGAGGACTGGAAGCGCCCCGGTGCCCAGGCCATCCTCGAACGGGCCACACCCCGGGGCACCAAGGGCTCGATCGTGCTGATGCACGACTCCGGCGGCGAACGCTCGCAGACCGTCGCCGCGCTCGAACGGCTGCTGCCGCAGATGAAGGCCAGGGGCTACACCTTCGCCAACCTCACCGAGGCGCTCGGCGCTCCCAGCGCCCACACCCCGGTCACCGGCACCGACCTGTGGAAGGGCAAGGCGTTCGTCGCCGCGGTCGCCGTCTCGGAGAGCACCACCGGTGTTCTGGTCGCCGGGCTCGCCGTCATCGGCGTCCTGGTCCTCGCCCGGTTCGGCCTGATGCTCCTTCTCTCGTTCGCGCACGCCCGCAAGGTGCGCCGCCGGAACTTCCGCTGGGGTCCGCCGGTCACCGAACCGGTGACGGTGCTGGTCCCCGCGTACAACGAGAAGGAGTGCATCGAGAACACCGTCCGCTCCCTGATGGCGAGCGACCATCCCATCGAGGTCGTCGTCATCGACGACGGGTCCGCGGACGGCACCGCCGATCTCGTCGACGCGATGGCGCTGCCCAACGTGCACGTCGTGCGCCAGGTCAACTCCGGCAAGCCGGAGGCGCTCAACAACGGCATCCGGCACGCCCGTCACGACCTCATCGTGATGATGGACGGTGACACCGTCTTCGAGCCCTCCACCGTCCGCGAACTGGTGCAGCCCTTCGGTGACGAGCGCGTCGGCGCCGTCGCAGGCAACGCCAAGGTCGGCAACCGCGACACCCTCATCGGCGCCTGGCAGCACATCGAGTACGTGATGGGCTTCAACCTCGACCGCCGTATGTACGACCTGCTGCGCTGCATGCCCACCATCCCCGGCGCGGTCGGCGCCTTCCGCCGCGAGGCGCTGGAGCGCGTCGGCGGCATGAGCGAGGACACCCTCGCCGAGGACACCGACATCACCATGGCCATGCACCGCGACGGCTGGCACGTCGTCTACGCGGAGAAGGCCCGCGCCTGGACCGAGGCCCCGGAGAGCGTGCAGCAGCTGTGGTCGCAGCGCTACCGCTGGTCGTACGGGACCATGCAGGCCATCTGGAAGCACCGGCGGGCCCTCGTGGAACGCGGCCCGTCCGGCCGCTTCGGCCGGGTCGGACTGCCGCTGGTCTCCCTGTTCATGGTGCTCGCCCCGCTGCTGGCCCCGCTGATCGACGTCTTCCTGCTCTACGGACTCGTCTTCGGCCCCACGCTGAAGACGGTCGCCGCCTGGCTCGGCGTCCTCGCCGTACAGGTCGTCTGCGCCGCCTACGCGTTCCGGCTCGACGGCGAGAAGATGATCCATCTGATCTCGCTGCCTCTCCAGCAACTGCTCTACCGCCAGTTGATGTACGTCGTGCTTCTCCAGTCCTGGATCACGGCCCTGACCGGCGGCCGGTTGCGCTGGCAGAAGCTGCGGCGCACCGGGACGGTCGAGGCGCCCGGCGCCGTGCCCGCTCCGCGGCGCAGCGACGAGAACCGGAAGGCGGTCGGATGACCCCGTCCGTCACCGGGACGACGCCCGCGCACACCGCTGTGCCGGCCGAGGCCCCGCCGGCCGGCCGGGACCGCTACTTCGACCTGCTGCGCGCGCTCGCCCTCTTCCGCGTCGTGCTCTACCACCTGGTGGGCTGGGCCTGGCTGCCGCTGCTCTTCCCCTCCATGGGCGTGATGTTCGCGCTCGCGGGCGCGCTGACGGCCCGCTCCCTGGAGCGTCCCGCTCTCCAGGTGATCCGCGGCCGGGTACGCCGTCTGCTGCCCCCGGTGTGGGTCCTCGGCGCGGTCTGCGGCACCCTCATGGTGGTCCACGGCTGGCGGCCCGGGCCGTCCGCGGTGTTCTGGGTCCTGCCGCTGAGCGACCCGCCGTTCCTGGCCGCCGCATGGGCCGCGGACATGGCCGAGCCGCTGTGGTACCTGCGCGCCTATCTGTGGTTCGTCGTGCTGTCGCCCCTGCTCCTGCGGTTGCTGCGGCGGTTCGCGTGGCCGGCGCTTCTCGCGCCCGTGGCCCTCTCGGTCCTGCTGAGCGTCGGAGGGCTCTCGCTGCCGACACGCATCGACTCTGCGGTCACCGACTTCAGCACCTTCGGCGCCTGCTGGATGCTCGGCATGGCGCACCAGGAGGGCCTGCTCGCCCGGCTGCCGCGCTATACCGTCCCCTCCCTCGCCCCGGTGCTCCTCATGCCGGCCGGCCTCTGGTGGGCCACCCGTCACGGCTTCGGTGAGCCGGGCGTGGAGCTGGACGGCATCCCGACCGCACAGGCTCTCTGGTCGCTCGGCGCGGTCCTGCTGCTGCTCCACTTCAGTCCGTCGTGGCAGGAGTGGCCGCGCCGGCTGCGCCGCCTCGACGGCGTGGTCTCCCTGCTCAACTCCCGTGCCGTGACCGTCTATCTCTGGCACAACGTGTGCATCCTCGCCGCCGCGACGCTGTGGGACCGTATGTGGTCGCTCGACGCCCTGAGCGAGGGAGCGCCGTGGCTGCTGGAGAGCTGGGTGCCCGTCCTGCTGCTCGCCTGGGCGCTGATCGCGTTGTGCATCCTGCTGTTCGGTCCCGCCGAGGATGTCGCGGCCGGACGACGGCTCCGGCTGTGGCCCCGCGACATCCCGCAGCGCAAGCGCGGCTCACACACGCGCCGACCGCCGGGTGAGAGCAGCGTTGCGTACCGGTCACCTGCAGCCATCGAGGCCGAAACGCGCCGTCCCTAGCGTCGCCTCCACGACCCGACACCCGTGGAGGCGCGTCATGGCAGGCCGGTGGATCGAACAGTGGGACCCGGAGGACGAGACCTTCTGGCGTACGACGGGGGAGAGGACCGCCCGGCGCAATCTCGTCTTCTCCGTGCTCAGCGAGCACATCGGGTTCTCCATCTGGACCCTGTGGTCGGTGATGGTGCTGTTCATGGGACCCGAGTACGGCGTCGACCCGGCCGGGAAGTTCTTCCTGATCGGCACGGCCACCCTGGTGGGCGCCGTGATCCGGGTGCCGTACACCTTCGCGGTCGCCCGGTTCGGCGGCCGGAACTGGACGATCTTCAGTGCCCTGATGCTGCTGCTGCCGACCGGTGCCGCGTACGCCGTGATGGAGCCGGGGACCTCGTACGGCACCTTCCTCCTCGTCGCCGCGCTCACCGGCGTCGGCGGCGGCAACTTCGCCTCCTCGATGACGAACATCAACTCCTTCTTCCCGCTGCGGAAGAAGGGCTGGGCCCTCGGCGTCAACGCCGGCGGCGGCAACATCGGGGTGCCGGTGGTGCAGCTCGTCGGGCTGCTCGTCATCGGGACCGCGGGCGCCGCCCATCCCCGCATCGTGCTCGGCGCCTACATCCCGCTGATCGTCGTCGCCGCGGTCTGCGCGGCCCTGTGGATGGACAATCTCGCGCCCGTGAAGAACGACACGGGCGCCGCCAGGGAAGCCGTCCGGGACGGCCACACCTGGATCATGGCATTCCTCTACGTCGGCACCTTCGGCTCGTTCATCGGCTACAGCTTCGCCTTCGGCCTGGTGCTCCAGACGCAGTTCGGGCGCAGCCCGCTCCAGGCCGCCTCCCTCACCTTCGTCGGACCGTTGCTCGGCTCGCTCATCCGGCCCGTGGGCGGGGCTCTCGCGGACCGTTTCGGCGGGGCGCGCATCACGCTCGGCAACTTCCTCGCGATGGCGGCGGCCACGGGCGTGGTCGTCACCGCCTCCGTGCAGGAGTCCCTGCCGGTCTTCCTCGTCGGCTTCATCGCCCTGTTCGTGCTCACCGGGCTGGGCAACGGCTCGACGTACAAGATGATCCCCGGCATCTTCCAGGCGAAGGCGCTCGCGAAGGGCATGTCGGGCGAGGCGGCCGCCGCCTACGGCCGGCGGCTGTCCGGAGCCTCGATGGGGCTCATCGGTGCCGTGGGCGCGCTCGGCGGCCTCGGAATCAATCTCGCCTTCCGCCAGTCGTTCCAGAGCGCCGGCACGGGCACCGCGGCCTTCGTGGGCTTCCTGCTCTTCTACGCGGTGTGCTCGGTCGTGACCTGGGCGGTATACCTTCGCCGGCCCGCGCCCGCGTCGGTGCGCACCGAGGCACCCGAGGCGGAGCCGCAACTCGGATACGCGCGCGTCTGAGCCGGACACGTCCGTAACGGCGGGGAAATACCGGCGAACCGAGCCTGTCACGCACTCTTGGCAGGCTCGGTCGCCTCATCCGCGCAGGATGGGCGGCGAAGTGGGGACACCGGATGCACGACCAGCAGGAACAGAACGAGCAGAACGAGCAGCGGGAACAGCGCAACCAGCGGGAAGGGCACGACCGGTCGCGGTCACCGGGTGACGGACAGGGCGACCGACAGGAACAGCACGACCGGCAGCAGGCACCGGGCGGCCGGTCGCAGCACGCCCAGGAGGCGCGGGGCTCCGTCCACGGGCCGCTCGCCGGTTTCACCGTCGGTGTCACGGCCGCCCGCCGGGCCGACGAACTCGGCGCACTGCTGTGCCGCCGGGGCGCCACCGTCCTGCACGCTCCCGCGCTGCGGATCGTCCCGCTCGCCGACGACGCAGAACTCCTCGCGGCCACCAAGGAGTTGATCGACCACGCCCCCGACGTCGCCGTCGCCACCACCGCCATCGGCTTCCGCGGCTGGGTGGAGGCCGCCGACGGCTGGGGGTGCGGCGAGGAACTGCTGGCCGGTCTGCGGGGCGTCGAACTGCTGGCCCGCGGTCCGAAGGTGAAGGGCGCGATCCGTGCCGCGGGTCTCACCGAGGAGTGGTCACCGGCCTCGGAGTCCATGGCCGAGGTCCTCGACCGGCTCCTCGCCGAAGGTGTCTCCGGCCGTCGGATCGCCCTCCAGCTGCACGGTGAGCCGCTGCCGGGGTTCGTCGAGTCGCTGCGGGCCGCGGGCGCCGATGTCGTCCTCGTCCCCGTCTACCGGTGGATGCCCCCGGAGGACCTGGCCCCCGTGGACCGGCTGCTGGACGCGGTCGTCGGGCGCTCCCTGGACGCCGTCACCTTCACCAGTGCGCCGGCCGCCGCGTCGCTGCTCTCCCGCGCCGAGACGCGCGGACAGCTCGAACCGCTGCTGCACGCACTGGAACACGATGTGCTGGCCGCCTGCGTGGGACCCGTCACCGCGCTGCCGCTCCAGGCCCGCGGCATCCCGACCGTCCAGCCCGAGCGCTTCCGGCTCGGGCCGCTGGTGCAGGTGCTGGGCGCCGAACTGCCGTCTCGTGCCCGCACGTTCCCGGTCGCCGGGCGCCGATTGGAGATCCGCGGCCACGCCGTCCTCGTCGACGACGAACTGCGGCCCGTGCCGCCCGCCGGGATGGCCATGCTGCGGGCCCTGTCCCGGCGCCCCGGCTGGGTCGTCTCCCGCGCCGATCTGCTCGGCACCCTGCCCGGCGCCGGCCGGGACGAGCATGCCGTCGAGACCGCCATGGCCCGGCTGCGGACCGCACTCGGCGTGCCCAAGCTGATCCAGACCGTCGTCAAGCGGGGCTACCGGCTCGCGCTGGACCCGGCAGCGGACACCAAGTACGGCGACGTCTGACGCGGCAGGGTGCTCGCCCAGCACAGACATCCGAGGGCGGCGATGTTCAGCACCCCGCGCACGATGTTCCAGGCGACCCACGGGTCCTCGTACGCGTCCCGCACGGCCGCCGGATCGGCGATCCGTGCCGGATCCCCGGCCGCGACCAGGTCCTCGCTGAGCGGCACACTCACCAGCACGGTCGACAGGAACGCCGCCGAGTACAGCACCAGCGCCGCGAGCACCCAGGGCCGCAGCGGGGACCGCCACTGCTGCCGGGTCGCGATCGCGGTGAGCACGAGCGCGCCCAGGAACCCGAGGAAGAAGAGCGGGTTCTGGATCACGTCGTCGACGTTCTGCATCACCTCGATGTACGTACGGTCGTCACTGCGCGCGAGCGCCGGCATCACCGATATCGCGTAGGCGAACCAGATGCCCGCCATCAGACCGGTGGTCGCCGTCGCCGCCGCGAGGACCGCCCTGCCGCCGCGGCCTCCTGACCTGTTCTCCGTCGTGTTCTGTGTCATGTGACCAGTTCAGCGCCGGCGGCCCGGACTCTCCATGGCCGAGCGTCGCAGGCGCATGTCCGGGCGTCTACGGTACGCAGGATGAGCGATGACCTTCCGCGTCTGCTGCCCGACGGGCCGAACGCCGCCCGGCGCCTCGCGGGACCCGTGGCCCGCGCCCTGGCCCGCAACCGGGCCCATATGCGCCCCTGCGAGCCGACCCGTCCCGAGCGGTTCTACACGGCCGAGGGGCAGGCCGTCCGGCTGGCACCCGATCCCACCACCCGGCGCTGGCACTTCCACGCGGGCACCCGGATCGTCGGCGGGCTCACGCTCTCCGGTATCGCTCTCGGCCCGTTCCGCAGTGCGCAGCTCGGCTACTGGATCGACGCCGAGTTCACCGGCCGCGGGCTCGCCACCCGCGCCGTCGAGGAGGTCTGCCGGGCCGCCCGCGAGGACCTGGGCCTGCACCGGGTGGAGGCGGACACCCTGCTCGACAACGCCGCCTCGCAGCGGGTGCTCGCCAAATGCGGCTTCGAGCGGATCGGCATGGCCCCGAACTACCTGCACATCAACGGCGCATGGCGTGACCATCTGCTCTTCCAGCGGATCCTGCACGACGACCCGCCGCCACTCTGACGGAGCGGGCGGGCAACACGGACGAGGGATTCATCTCCCGGCATGCAACCCGATCGGTGGGCCGGCGCGTACAAGTGGTGCCGACGTCGCGTCAGCGGCTCGGCCGGCGACGGACGTTGCTGTACGCAATCGGACATGGGAGAAGAACCTGATGGTCGCAGGCATGGTGGGCAGAGGTACGGCGCTGGGCGCGGCCCTGCTGTCCCTCCTCGCAGTCCCCGCACCGACCGCCTTCGCGGCACCGGCGGCTCCTGCCGCAGACAGCGTGACACCGGCAGTCGCGGCGGCTCCGGCAGTTCCGGCGGCGCCCGGCACGACGGTGCCGGCGCCCGACCTGACCGCTCTGCGCGAGGCCCTGCGCTCGGCCCTGGCGAAGGGAGCCCCGGGCGCGATGGCCCGGATCGACGACAACGGCACGGTCCGCCGTCTCACCGAGGGCGTCGCGGACAGGGCCACCGGCCGGCCGATGAACACCGACGACCGCTTCCGCATCGGGAGCGTCACCAAGACGTTCACCTCGGTGGTCGTGCTCCAGCTGGTCGACGAGGGCCGGCTGGACCTGGACACCTCGGTGAACACGTATCTGCCCGGGCTGCTGCCGGACGACCGGATCACGGTGCGTCATCTGCTCAGCCACCGCAGCGGGCTGCACGACTACACCGACGAGATGTTCGCCCAGACGGTCCCGGGCTTCGAGGCCGTGCGCAACAAGGTGTTCAGCCACCAGGACCTGGTGAAGCTGTCGCTGCAGAAGCCGCTCACCGTCGAGCCCGGCACGACCCACGCGTACTCCAACACCAACTTCGTCGTCGCGGGGATGCTCGTCGAGAAGGCCACCGGCCGCACGGTGCAGAGCGAGTACCGCGACCGGATCATCAAGCCGCTGAAGCAGAAGGACACCTTCTACGTCCACCCCGCCACCGCGATCCCCGGCCGTCACGTCAGGGGTTACCTCCGGCCCGACGAGGCGGGCGCACCGCTCGTGGACTCGACCCGGCAGACCGCCTCCTGGGCGCAGAGCGCGGGCGCGATGATCTCCAGCACCCACGATCTGAACACCTTCGTCTCCACCCTGCTGCGCGGGAAGCTGATGTCCCCGGCCCGGCTGGCGCAGATGCAGGAGTGGGTGCCGGTCAACAGCACCCAGGGCTACGGTCTCGGGCTGCGCCGCCGTGATCTGTCCTGCGGTGTCTCCGTCTTCGGACACACCGGCACCGTCCAGGGCTACTACACGTACTCCTTCACCTCGAAGGACGGAAAGCGCACCCTCACCTCCCTGGCGAACACCTCCAACACCAGCGATGTGTTGAATGTCATGCCGCTGACGCTGGAGGCCGTTTTCTGCGGCAAGAAGCCCGCCGCCGCGCGCGGCGCGATCCCGGTCGAGCGCCATGAGGACATCGCGCCCTCGCTCGTCCGCGACTGAGACCCGGGTGCGGCCGGACGGACCAGAACGAGGGGTTCCGGCCGCACGCCCGGACGGGCACTCTGGTGGGGACACCCGGCGGTGACCCCGAGGCGGTGACAGGCGCATGACCGCAGGCGCGACTGGTACGGCGTCGTACGACTGGCGGTTCGACTCCGGGCGCCTGTGCCTGGACCTGATGGCGACGGCGGAGGCCGAGCCGGGTGAGGGCGAACCGCTCGCCGGTGCAGGCCGGCTCGGCCGGTGGCTGACCGGCGCCGGACTGGTGCCGGCCGCCACTCCGCTCGGTGACGTGGATGCCCGCTGGGTGGATCGCTTCGTCGAACTGCGCGGCGCACTCAGCCAGTTGGTACGCGCCGAGATCGACGGCCGGTACGCGGAATCCGCCCTGGAGCGGGTGAACACCCTGGCCGCGGCCGGCGCACCGCCCGCCCCCCGAGCCGTCCGGGACGCCGACGGCACGCTCGTTCGGGCCCTGGGATCGGCACCCGGCTGCGCCTCCCTGCTCGCCGCGATCGCCCGCGACGCCGTGGAGTTGCTGACCGATCCGGCGGCCAGGGCGGGGCTGCGGCAGTGCCAGGGCGAGAGCTGTCGCCGCGTCTATCTGGACACCTCCCGCGGCCGGCGCCGGCGGTGGTGTTCCAGCGAGGTCTGCGGCAACCGCGAACGGGTCGCCCGGCACCGGCGCAGGGCCTCCGTGGCCCGGGCCTGAGACCGCCCGTCGTCTCCCGAACCGGACACCCGAAAAGATCTTGAAAGTTTTTCGGCACCCGTTGAGTGATCCTCCTGCGTACCCCGTAGTGAAGGAGGACAAGCAGCCAGCCGAAAACAGGGTCTCGACCGGGAGGTTCAGGTGCGCAAGGATGCCGCCGTGGCCGATGACCGTCCGCAGAGGGCACGCCATCGAAGCGATAAGCCACGCACCGACTCCTCAGCACCTGATGAGGAACTCATGCGCGCGCTCTATCGCGAACATGCGGGTCCTCTGCTCGCCTATGTACTGCGCCTTGTTGCCGGCGATCGCCAGCGTGCCGAGGACGTGGTGCAGGAGACGCTCATCCGTGCCTGGAAGAACGCCGGTCAGCTCAACCGAGCAACCGGCTCTGTCCGACCCTGGCTGGTGACGGTCGCACGCCGCATCGTCATCGACGGTCACCGCAGCCGGCAGGCCCGGCCGCAGGAGGTCGATCCGTCGCCGCTGGAGGTCATGCCTGCGGAGGACGAGATCGACAAGGCGTTGTGGCTGATGACGCTCTCTGATGCACTCGATGATTTGACGCCCGCCCACAGGGAAGTTCTTGTCGAGACGTATTTCAAGGGGCGCACGGTCAATGAGGCTGCCGAGACTCTCGGCATACCCAGTGGGACGGTGCGGTCCCGGGTGTTCTACGCACTCCGTTCCATGAAGCTCGCACTGGAGGAAAGGGGGGTCAGGGCATGACCATGCACGAGCAGGAATCCGTCCACGATGCCGTTGGCGCGTATGTGCTCGGCGTGCTCGACGACGCTGACGCCGCCGCCTTCGAGATGCACCTGGCCGGCTGCCAGATCTGCGCCGCCCACCTCGAGGACTTCTCCGGTATGGAGCCCATGCTGGCGATGCTGGCCGAGGCCCCCGCCCCGGGTCCGAGCAGCAACGTGGTGAATCTGCCGGGCATGCGGAGCATGCAGCCGCCGGGCTGGATGGACGCCCCGCCGTCGCGGCCCGTTCCCGTCGTACCCGCTCCCCCCAGCCCCAAGGTGCTGAACGGCCTGCTGGACGAGGTCGCCGCCAAGCGGGCGGCCAGGCGCCGGCGCGGGATGTACCTGGTCGCGGCCGCCGCGGCCCTGATCATCGGCGGCCCCGCCGCGGCCGTCGTGGTGACGGCGGACGACACGGGCAGCACCCAGGCCCGGCCGCAGTCCACGTCCCCCGCCGAGGACGCCTTCGCCCTCATCCAGGACAAGGTCGGCCACACCGACGCGACGACCAAGGTCAGCGCGGCGGTCGGCATGGAGAAGAAGGCCTGGGGCACCCACACCGTTCTGGAACTGAAGAACGTCAAAGGGCCGCTCAAGTGCAATCTGATCGCCGTCTCCAAGACCGGCGAGGAGGAAATCGTGACCTCCTGGGCCGTCCCGGAGTGGGGCTACGGCATTCCCGGCAGCCCGAACCCGGCCGGCAAGAAGCCGCTGTACGTGCACGGCGGAGCGGCGATGGACAGTAACGACATCGACCACTTCGAGGTCCGTACGTTCGAGGGCAAAAAGCTGGTGGAAGTCGAGGCCTGACAGAAACGCCCCCTTCGCATAAGGTTGACGGCTGCCCAGTGCACGTCAGAAGGGGGCCCTCGGTGGCCGCGCAGGAAGCCGCTGTCGACTCTGTCCGGGACCGGGAAATCGGTGTCGAACAGGAACATCTGGACCAGGTGTACCGCCGCCTCGAGGAGAAGATCCACGAGGCGGAATTCCTGATGCACGACGCCGCGAAACGCGGCCAGGTCGGCACACCGGGTGCTCTCGCCGAACGGGATGCCCAGGTCTTCCGCGCCGGCATCCACCTCAATCGGCTCAACAACGAGTTCGAGGATTTCCTCTTCGGACGGATCGACCTGCTGCTCGGCAAGGACGGGCAGAAGGGACCCGACGGGGCGTACACCTCGGTGGAACCCGCGGACGACGCGGTCGGAGCCGACAACACCGCCGACATCGCGGAGACCCTCCACATCGGCCGTATCGGTGTCCTCGACTCCGACTACGCGCCCCTGGTCATCGACTGGCGCGCGCCGGCCGCCGCGCCCTTCTACCGCTCCACCCCGGTCGACCCGGGCCGCGTGGTGCGCCGCCGGGTGATCCGCTCCAAGGGCCGCAAGGTCCTCGGGGTCGAGGACGACCTGATGAGACCCGAGCTCACCGCGACACTCGACGGCGACCGGCTCCCGGTGATCGGTGACGGCGCGCTGATGGCGGCGCTCGGCCAGGCCCGCAGCCACACCATGCGGGACATCGTCGCCTCCATCCAGGCCGAACAGGACCTGGTGATCCGCGCGCCCGCCGCGTCCGTGACCTACGTCGAGGGCGGCCCCGGCACCGGCAAGACCGCCGTGGCGCTGCACCGGGCCGCCTACCTCCTCTACCAGGACCGCCGGCGCTACGCGGGCGGCATCCTGATCGTCTCGCCGACGCCGCTGCTCGTCTCCTACACCGAGGGCGTGCTGCCCTCGCTGGGCGAGGAGGGGCAGGTCGCGATCCGCGCGGTCGGCCATCTGGTCGACGGCGCCGAGGCCACGGCCTACGACGAACCGGCCGTGGCGCGCGTCAAGGGCTCGTCCCGGATGCTGAAGGTCCTCCGCAAGGCCGCCCGAGGCGCCCTGGAGCTCTCCGGACCCACGGCACCGCACAACGGCAACGGCGGCGCGAACGGCAGTGCGAACGGCAGCGCGAACGGCAGCGCGAACCGCGACGGCCGGCTCGCCTTCGGCGAGGAGCCGCAGGACGCGCCGACGGGCCCGCCCACCCGCCTGCGGGTGGTCGCCTTCAACCGCCGGCTCGAACTCGAGGCCGAGGAACTCGGACGCATCCGCCACAACGTCCTCGGCGGGACCACACCGGTCAACCTGCTGCGCCCGCGCGCCCGCAGGCTGCTGCTCGACGCCCTGTGGGCGAAGTCCGGGTCCGGCTCCCGGCACACGGATCCCGAGCTCGCCGCGGAGCTGCGGTCCTCCTTCGACGAGGACATCACCGGTGAGGACAGCTTCATCGCGTTCCTGGACGCGTGGTGGCCCGAACTGACCCCGCGTCGGGTGCTCGTCGCCATGGCGGACGAGCGGCGGCTGGGGCGGTGGGCCCGCCGGGTGCTCAATCCGGGCGAAGTGCGCCGGCTGGCGCGCTCGCTGCGCAGGCTCGGGCCCGAGGGCCGGGGCCCGCTGTCCGTGCACGACGTGGCACTGCTGGACGAGCTGCAGACCCTGCTCGGCTCCCCGGCGCGCCCGCGACGCAGGCGCGAACTCGACCCGCTGGACCAGCTCACCGGTCTGGAGGAGCTGATGCCGCAGCGCGAGGAGACCCAGCGCGAGCGTGCCGAGCGGCTCGCGGCGGAGCGCGAGGAGTACGCCCACGTCATCGTCGACGAGGCGCAGGACCTCACGCCCATGCAGTGGCGGATGGTCGGCCGCCGCGGCCGGCACGCGACCTGGACGATCGTCGGCGACCCGGCCCAGTCGTCCTGGTCGGACCCGGACGAGGCGGCCGAGGCGCGCGACGAGGCGCTGGGCAGCCGCCCGCGCCGGCGTTTCCAGCTCACGGTCAACTACCGCAACCCGGCGGAGATCGCGGAACTCGCCGCCAAGGTGCTGGCGCTCGCCATGCCCGGCATGGAGTCCCCGTCCGCGGTGCGCTCCACGGGCGTCGAGCCGCGCTACGCGGTCGTCCGGGGCAACGACCTGGCCGGCACCGTCCGGGAGGAGGCGCAGCGCCTGCTGGACCGCGTCGACGGCACGGTCGGTGTGGTGGCCGCGATGAACCGGCGCGCCGAGGTGGCGCGTTGGCTGGAGGGGCTCGGCGAGCGGGTGGTGGCGCTCGGCTCGCTGGAGGCGAAGGGACTGGAGTACGACGCGACGGTGGTGGTCTCCCCGGCGGAGATCGCGGACGAGTCCCCGGCGGGGCTGCGGGTGCTGTACGTCGCGCTGACCCGTGCGACACAGCAGCTCACCGTGGTGTCGGGGCGCCGGGACGACCCGGACGCGGACGGGATCCCGGACCTGCTGCGGGATTGATCCGCGGTCAACTCGTCGTAGGGGAATCACCTTCGGGGAGTCTTTGTTAGCCTGGTCGTGACACCGGCCCGATCCAAGCCCCCGGGCCCAACCTTCGTCGCTCAGAGCGACCACTTGCCGCGAGGCGAGCATGGCGGGTCGGTGTCACTTACACCACATCGGAAGAGGCCCACGCCCCCTTAGGGACGTGGGCCTCTTCTGTTTCCCCTTCTGCTCCCGCTACATATCTCGTATGGTGGAAAAAGCTTTCCGAAAACTAAACGACCAGTATTACCTGCTACCCGCAGGTAGGTGCGACCATCGGAAGGCGTCGCCGGGCAGCAGCCACGGCCGCATGGCAATGAAGCTAGGGAAAGCAGAGGAACCCGGTCATGGCAACGGCGCCCAGCGTCTCGTACTCGATGACGGTCCGGCTGGAGGTGCCCGCGAGCGGAACCGCGGTCTCCCAGCTGACCACGGCCGTGGAGTCCTCCGGCGGCTCTGTGACCGGCCTGGACGTGACCGCCTCCGGCCACGAGAAGCTGCGGATCGACGTGACGATCGCGGCCAGCTCCACCACGCACGCCGACGAGATCGTCGAGGAGCTGCGCGAAATCGTCGGCGTCGTCGTCGGCAAGGTCTCCGACCGTACGTTCCTGATGCACCTCGGCGGCAAGATCGAGATGCAGTCCAAGCACCCCATCCGCAACCGTGACGATCTCTCGATGATCTACACGCCGGGTGTGGCGCGGGTCTGCATGGCCATCGCCGAGAACCCCGAGGACGCCCGCCGTCTCACCATCAAGCGCAACTCCGTCGCCGTGGTCACCGACGGCTCCGCCGTCCTCGGTCTCGGCAACATCGGGCCGATGGCCGCGCTGCCCGTCATGGAGGGCAAGGCTGCCCTGTTCAAGCGGTTCGCCGGCATCGACGCCTGGCCGCTGTGCCTGGACACCCAGGACACCGACGAGATCGTCGCGATCGTCAAGGCGATCGCCCCGGGCTTCGCCGGTATCAACCTGGAGGACATCTCCGCCCCCCGCTGCTTCGAGATCGAGGCGCGGTTGCGGGAGGCCCTGGACATCCCGGTCTTCCACGACGACCAGCACGGCACCGCCATTGTCGTGCTGGCCGCGCTGACCAACGCGCTGCGTGTGGTCGGCAAGGAGGTCGGTGACGTGCGAGTCGTCATGTCCGGCGCCGGCGCCGCGGGTACGGCCATCCTGAAACTGCTGATCGCAGCGGGTGTGAAGCACGCCGTCGTCGCCGACATCCACGGTGTGGTGCACGCGGAGCGCGAGGACCTGGTGGGCGCGGTCCCCGGCTCCGCGCTGCGCTGGATCGCCGACAACACCAACCCCGAGGGTGTCCGCGGGACGCTCAAGGAGGCCACCGTCGGCGCGGACGTCTTCATCGGTGTCTCAGCCCCCAACGTGCTCGGCGGCGAGGACGTCGCGGCCATGGCGGACGGCGCCATCGTCTTCGCGCTCGCGAACCCCGACCCCGAAGTCGACCCGGCAATCGCCCGCCAGACGGCGGCGGTTGTCGCCACCGGCCGCTCCGACTTCCCGAACCAGATCAACAACGTGCTGGTGTTCCCGGGCGTCTTCCGCGGTCTGCTGGACGCGCAGTCCCGCACCGTCAACACCGAGATGATGCTCGCGGCCGCGGCCGCGCTCGCGGACGTCGTCACCGAGGACGAGCTGAACCCGAACTACATCATCCCCTCCGTCTTCAACGACAAGGTCGCGGGAGCGGTCGCCGGTGCGGTGCGCAACGCCGCGAAGGCCGTGGGCGCCACCATCGGCGCGTCGTGAGTCGCCGGGCCCCGGCCGCCGCTCTAGGGTGACGGACCATAGCCCGGCGGCTCCAGGGAGTCTCCAGCGAGTGAACGGAACGTCACCACGACGAGGCTGTGGCGCTTTTCGTGTGACTCTGGAGGGTGCCGGATTGGCTTTCCCGCCGTTGGTGGGGGCAGGATGCGTAATCGGGCGCGAGGGTCTGGAACTGCAGACCCGGGTCCGGGGACTGTCCGAGGGCCCTGGCAGCATCGGCTTCGATCTCACGCCTGACAGGCAAGAAGAACACGGGAGTAAGAACATGAACCGCAGTGAGCTGGTGGCCGCGCTGGCCGACCGCGCCGAGGTGACCCGCAAGGACGCCGACGCCGTGCTGGCCGCTCTCGCCGAGACCGTCGGCGAGGTTGTCGCCAAGGGTGACGAGAAGGTCACCATCCCCGGCTTCCTGACCTTCGAGCGCACCCACCGTGCCGCTCGCACCGCTCGTAACCCGCAGACCGGCGACCCGATCCAGATCCCGGCCGGCTACAGCGTGAAGGTCTCCGCGGGCTCGAAGCTCAAGGAAGCCGCGAAGGGCAAGTAAGCAGCCTCAGGTCGTGTCCGCGGCGTCTCGTCCGGTTCGCGACGCCCTGCTCGCACGCTCGCCGCGTTCCGATACGCCCGAGTAGCTCCGCTACGAGGGCGCACCGGAGCCGTGCGATCGCACGTACCGGACGCCGTGAACCCCGCCCTCCGGGCGGACGACGACACGTTGCGGACACTCCCTGACGACACGAAGGGCGGCCACCCGAGAGGGTGGCCGCCCTTCTGTGCGTTTTCTGCTCTCGCGCGCCCTCAGGCGTCAGACGAGCGCCCCGCCGGGCAGCTCGACCTTGGCGCCGAGCTCCATGAGCTTCTCCATGAAGTTCTCGTAGCCGCGGTTGATCAGGTCGATGCCGTGGACGCGGGAGGTCCCCTGCGCCGCCAGCGCCGCGATCAGGTACGAGAAGCCGCCGCGCAGGTCGGGAATGACCAGATCCGCGCCCTGGAGCTTCGTCGGCCCGGACACGACCGCGGAGTGCAGGAAGTTGCGCTGGCCGAAGCGGCAGTCGGAGCCGCCCAGGCACTCGCGGTACAGCTGGATGTGTGCGCCCATCTGGTTGAGCGCGGAGGTGAAGCCGAGACGGGACTCGTAGACCGTCTCGTGGACGATGGAGAGCCCGGCGGCCTGCGTGAGGGCCACCACCAGGGGCTGCTGCCAGTCGGTCTGGAAACCGGGGTGCACGTCCGTCTCCAGGGCGATGGCGTTGAGCGAGCCGCCCGGGTGCCAGAAGCGGATGCCCTCGTCGTCGATCTCGAACGCGCCACCGACCTTCCGGTACGTGTTCAGGAACGTCATCATCGAGCGCTGCTGGGCGCCGCGCACATAGATGTTGCCCTCGGTGGCGAGCGCCGCGGAAGCCCAGGAGGCCGCCTCCAGACGGTCCGGGAGCGCCTTGTGGTTGTAGCCGCCGAGCTGGTCGACACCGGTGATCCGGATCGTCCGGTCGGTGTCCATGGAGATGATGGCGCCCATCTTCTGCAGCACGCAGATGAGGTCCTCGATCTCCGGCTCCACCGCCGCGTTCGACAGCTCGGTGACGCCCTCCGCCAGCACCGCCGTCAGCAGCACCTGCTCGGTCGAGCCGACCGACGGGTACGGCAGACGGATCTTGGTGCCGCGCAGCCGCTGCGGGGCCTCCAGGTACTGCCCGTCCGCCCGCTTCTCGATGGTCGCGCCGAACTGGCGCAGCACGTCGAAGTGGAAGTCGATCGGACGGCCGCCGATGTCGCAGCCGCCGAGGCCGGGGATGAAGGCATGGCCGAGGCGGTGCAGCAGGGGGCCGCAGAAGAGGATCGGGATCCGCGAGGAACCCGCGTGGGCATCGATGTCGGCGACGTTGGCGCTCTCGACGTGCGTCGGGTCGAGCACCAGCTCGCCGGGCTCCTCGCCCGGCCGCACCGTCACACCGTGCAGCTGCAGCAGTCCGCGGACGACCCGCACATCGCGGATGTCGGGCACGTTGCGCAGTCTGCTCGGCCCGCTGCCGAGCAGAGCGGCGACCATGGCCTTCGGCACCAGGTTCTTGGCGCCGCGGACGCGGATTTCGCCCTCCAGCGGGGTTCCGCCGTGGACAAGCAGTACATCGTGTGTGCCGGTCATGAATCTCGCGTTCCGGAGGGTCCCCCTCAGTGGTACGAGGGGAAGGTCGGACAGGGGGCCAGAGAAAAGGGTAAGGGGCCGTCACCCCTGCCCCGTAAGGGCGAGGACGCTTCAGCCACGTAATGAATTCGGTACAACACGTACGGTTCACGCTCTTTCGCTGAGCGTCACCGCCGGTGGCGGGCTCCGGCCGGTGCCCTGGCCCGTCCTGAGCTGCGCCGGTTCTCACACTGTCCTCGCTCGGGCCCCGCGCGGGGCCAAGATGCGGGATCATGTCTCGCATGACCGAGGTGTCCTCGCTCACAGGGCGGCTGCTCGTCGCCACACCCGC
Organism: Streptomyces sp. NPDC096193; assembly: GCF_040302905.1. NCBI lineage: Bacteria > Bacillati > Actinomycetota > Actinomycetes > Kitasatosporales > Streptomycetaceae > Streptomyces > Streptomyces sp. NPDC096193. The sequence goes on from NZ_JBEOSJ010000009.1 coordinate 76,405, forward strand.
CCTCGCCGACCCCAACTTCGACCGGGCGGTGGTCCTGTTGCTCGACCACGACGACGAGGGCTCGCTCGGCGTGGTCCTGAACCGGCCGACGCCCGTCGATGTCGGCGACATCCTGGAGCCCTGGGCCGGGCTGGCCGGCGAGCCGGGTGTGGTCTTCCAGGGAGGCCCGGTCTCCCTGGACTCGGCGCTCGGAGTGGCGGTGATCCCGGGCGACGAGGGACCGCTCGGCTGGCGCCGGGTGTACGGCGCGATCGGTCTGGTCGACCTGGAGACACCACCGGAACTGCTCGGCGCGGCGCTCGGTTCGCTGCGCATCTTCGCCGGTTACGCGGGGTGGGGGCCGGGCCAGCTGGAGGACGAGCTCGGCGAGGGCGCCTGGTACGTCGTGGAGTCCGAGCCCGGTGATGTGTCGTCGCCCCGGCCGGAGGCGCTGTGGCGGGCGGTGCTGCGCAGACAGCGCAACGAACTGGCGATGTTCGCGACGTATCCGGACGACCCCTCGCTGAACTGACGTCCGGTTGACTGCGGGCCGGGACCCGGGTCGTGTCCGCGAACTCTCGTCCGGTTCGCGACGCCCTGCACGAGCGCTCACTCCCTCGGGCGCAGGGGGGTCGCGGGTGTGAGTACCCTTGGAGCTCATGAGCACTCTTGAGCCCGAGCGCGGGACTGGGACGGGAACCCTCGTAGAACCGACGCCGCAGGTGTCGAGCGGCGACGGCGACCACGAGCGCTTCGCCCACTACGTCCAGAAGGACAAGATCATGGCGAGTGCCCTCGACGGCACTCCCGTCGTGGCGCTGTGCGGGAAGGTCTGGGTGCCGGGGCGCGACCCCAAGAAGTACCCGGTCTGCCCGATGTGCAAGGAGATCTACGAGTCCATGGGCCCGGGTGGCGACAAGGACAAGGGCGGCAAGGACAAGAAGTAGCCCCCGGCCGCGGACCCACCGGGTCCCGGCGGCCGGAACCCCGAACCGGTACGGCCCCTGTGGCGCGCATGTGTGCGCGCCGCGGGGGCCGTTCGCGTTGCACGGAGTGCACCGGGCGGTCACAAGGTGGTTGAGACCTCTTGTCCCCGTGTTTGAGCGGCTCTAGCCTCCTGCGTGTTGTGCAGCACGAAACGTTGGTTGCGTATGTTGCAACGATGACCCGTAGGGGATCACCCATGAAGCTCAGCGCCCGAATCGCCGCACCCGTCGCGGCACTTGTCCTGGCGGGCCTCACCGCCACCGCCTGTGCCCCGCAGACCTCCGACAGCAGTGCCGACAAGGACGAGAAGAAGGGGACCCTGCGGGTCTGGCTGTTCCAGGAGGTCAACAACAAGCCCAAGGAGAAGGTCGTCGACGAGGCCGTCGCCGCCTTCACCGGCAAGCACAAGGACAGCAGGGTCGAGATCGAGTACATCCCCGTCGAGACCCGCGCCCAGCGGATCAAGGCGGCCTTCAACGACCCGAAAAGCGCCCCGGACCTGATCGAGTACGGCAACACCGACACGGCCGGCTACGTCAAGGACGGCGGACTCGAGGACATCAGCAAGGAGTTCGCCGACTGGGAGGACGCGAAGTCCACCGACCCGACGGCCACCCAATCGGTCACCGTCGACGGCAAGATCTACGGCGCGCCCTTCTTCGTCGGCGTACGGGCCCTGTACTACCGCACCGACGTCTTCGGTGAACTGGGCCTGAAGCCCCCGAAGACGCAGGACGAGCTGATCTCCACCGCCAAGAAGATCCGCGCCGAGAAGCCCGACCTGTACGGGATCGCGGTCGGCGGCGCGTACACCTACGGGGCGATGCCCTTCATCTGGGCCAACGGCGGTGAGCTGGCGAAGCAGGACGGCGGTACCTACAAGTCCGCCATCAACAGCCCGGCCGCACAGAAGGGCATCACGGCCTACACCTCGCTGTTCGGCGACGACAACTGCCCGGCCGCCAAGTGCGCCTCCATGGGCGGCAACGCCACCGTCACCGCCTTCGCGTCCAGCAAGGCGGCCATGGCGATAGGCGGCGACTTCAGCCACCAGGCCGTGGAGGCGGGCTCGGTGAAGGGCAAGTACGCCGTCGTACCGCTGCCGGGGCTGAAGGCCGGGGAGACGGCGCCCGCCTTCGCCGGCGGCAACAACGTCGGTGTCCTGAAGAGCAGTTCGCACCGCACGCTCGCGGTGGACCTCATGAAGGAGCTCGCGGGCAAGGAGACGCAGCGCAAGCTGTTCGCGGCGATGGGCTTCCTGCCGACGTACACCGACGTGCGCTCCGAGGTGGCGAAGAAGGAGCCGTTCGTCGCCCCGTTCGTCGAGACGCTCGCCTCGGGCGCCAAGTTCGTGCCCGCCTCGCCCGGATGGGGGCAGATCGACTCCTCGCTCGTCCTGCCGACGATGTTCCAGGAGATCGTCAGCGGCAAGAAGGACGTGGCCGCGGCGGCGGACGACGCCGCCGAGAAGATGGACACGGCGTTCTCCGCCGCGGGCTGACCGCCATGACGCACCAAGCGACAGCCGCCGGGCCGGCCGCGGTCCCCGTCAGGACCGCGCCGGCTCCGGCCGGACGCCGCCGCACGAAACGGCGCGACGGACGCTGGACCCCCTGGCTCTATCTCGCGCCCGCCCTGGTCGTCCTCGCCGGACTGCTCGTCTACCCGATCTACCAGCTCGGCCTGATCTCGTTCCTCGAATACACCCAGGCACAGGTCAGCGGCGGCGAACCGACCACCTTCCAGGGCTTCGGCAACTACCGCACGCTCTTCGCCGACAGCCAGTTCTGGGAGGTCCTGCTCGCCACCGTCGTCTTCGCGGCCGCCTGTGTCGTCGCCACCCTCGCCGTCGGCTGCACGCTCGCCGTGCTGCTGACACGCATCCGGGCGGTGCCACGACTCGCGCTGATGATGGCCGCGCTCGGCGCCTGGGCCACCCCCGCCATCACCGGCTCCACCGTCTGGGTCTTCCTCTTCGACCCCGACTTCGGTCCGGTCAACCGCATCCTCGGTCTCGGCGACCACTCCTGGACCTACGAGCGCTACAGCGCGTTCGCCCTCGTGCTCTTCGAAGTGGTCTGGTGCTCGTTCCCGTTCGTGATGGTCACGGTCTACGCGGGCATCCGGTCGATCCCCTCCGAGGTGCTGGAGGCCGCCTCCCTGGACGGCGCCTCGCAGTGGCGTATCTGGCGCTCCGTCATGGCGCCGATGCTGCGGCCCATTCTGGTCGTCGTCACCATTCAGTCGATCATCTGGGACTTCAAGGTCTTCACGCAGATCTACGTGATGACGAACGGCGGTGGCATCGCCGGCCAGAATCTCGTGCTCAATGTGTACGCCTATCAAAAGGCCTTCGCGTCCTCGCAGTACAGCGTGGGCTCCGCGATCGGCATCGTCATGCTGCTGATTCTGCTGGCCGTCACCCTCGTCTATCTGCGCCTTCTGCGCCGCCAGGGAGAAGAACTGTGAGCCGGCCCGGTATCCGCCGTCCCTGGAGGCTCGCGGCCGAGGCGTCCGCGCTCGTCATCGCGGTGATCGTGGCCTTCCCGCTGTACTGGATGGTGCTCTCCGCGTTCAAACCGGCGGGCGAGATCCAGTCCACCGACCCGCGTCCCTGGACGCTTTCACCGTCGCTCGACTCCTTCCGCCGCGTCTTCGAACAGCAGGAATTCGGCCGCTATTTCCTCAACAGCCTGTTCGTCGCCGGGGTGGTGGTCATCGCGTCCGCGCTGATCGCCTTCCTCGCGGCGACCGCCGTCACACGGTTCCGTTTCCGGTTCCGGACGACCCTGCTGATCATGTTCCTCGTGGCGCAGATGGTGCCGATCGAGGCGCTGACCATCCCGCTGTTCTTCCTCATGCGGGACTTCGGCCAGCTCAACACCCTGGGCTCGCTGATCCTGCCGCACATCGCGTTGTCGCTGCCGTTTGCGATCTGGATGCTGCGGGGCTTCGTGAAGGCGGTACCGGAGGCGCTGGAGGAGGCCGCGTACATCGACGGCGCGAGCCGGACACGCTTCCTGTGGCAGATCCTGTTCCCGCTGGTCTTCCCCGGACTTGTGGCGACGAGCGTCTTCTCGTTCATCTCCACCTGGAACGACTTCCTGTTCGCCAAGTCCTTCATCATCAGCGACACCTCGCAGTCGACACTGCCGATGGCGCTGCTGGTGTTCTTCAAGCCGGACGAGAACGACTGGGGCGGCATCATGGCCGGCTCCACGGTGATGACCGTGCCCGTCCTGGTCTTCTTCGTCCTGGTGCAACGGCGCCTGGTGTCCGGCCTGGGCGGCGCCGTGAAGGACTGACGCGTCCGCCCTGTCCCACCCCGCTCCCACCCTGAGAGGCTGCCGTCATGGATGACGCGTCCCTGATCCCCCGGCCCGTGCTCGTCGAGGCCCCCGGGGCGGCACCGGAGGTCTCCGCCCGGCCCGGGAACGGCCGGCTGCTGCTCGGCGCGCACACCCGCCTCGACGCCGAGGCCGGGACCGAGAGCACCGCCCGGTGGCTGCGCGCCGTGCTCGGCGCCGCCACCGGGCTCGCCTTCCCCGACGGCGCGGACCCGCACGGCATCGCCCTGCGCATCAGCCCCGACGTGGAACGGGAACTGGGGCCCGAGGGCTACCGGCTGTGCACCGACGGCTCCGCCACCGGTGCCGCGGTCGTCGTGGAGGGCGGCAGCCCCGCAGGTGTCTTCTGGGGCGCGCAGACCCTGCGTCAACTGCTCGGTCCCGACGCCTTCCGCGCCGCGCCGCTGCCGCCCGCCGGCCGCACCTGGGACCTGCCGCGCATCGCCGTCACGGACCGTCCCCGGTTCGCCTGGCGCGGCATGATGCTCGACGTCTCACGGCACTTCCTGCCGAAGACCGACGTGCTGCGCCAACTCGACCTGCTCGCCGCCCACAAGCTGAACGTCTTCCACTTCCACCTCACCGACGACCAGGGCTGGCGCATCCACATCGAGCGCCACCCCCGTCTCACCGACGTCGGCTCCTGGCGCACCCGCACCAAATACGGCCACCGGGCCTCCGACCTCTGGGACGAGACCCCGCACGGCGGTTACTACACCCAGGACGACATCCGCGAGATCGTCGCGTACGCCGCCGACCGGCACATCACCGTCGTCCCCGAGATCGACATCCCCGGCCACTCGCAGGCCGCCATCGCCGCGTACCCGGAACTGGGCAACACCGACGTCGCGGCCTCTCCCGACGGCAAGCCCCTGGCGGTCTGGGACACCTGGGGCATCAACCCGAACGTCCTCGCCCCCACCGACGGCACCCTGCGCTTCTACGAGGGCGTGCTGGAGGAGGTCCTCGCGCTCTTCCCCTCCACGTTCATCCACATCGGCGGCGACGAGTGCCTCAAGGACCAGTGGAAGGCCTCCCCGGCCGCCCAGGCCCGTATCGCGGAGCTGGGCCTCGCCGACGAGGACGAGCTCCAGTCCTGGTTCATCCGGCACTTCGACACCTGGCTGGCCGCCCGCGGCCGCCGGCTGATCGGCTGGGACGAGATCCTGGAGGGCGGTCTCGCACCCGGCGCCGCCGTCTCCTCGTGGCGCGGCTACGCGGGCGGCATCGCGGCGGCGGAGGCCGGCCACGACGTCGTGATGTGCCCCGAGCAGCAGGTGTATCTGGACCACCGGCAGGACGGCGGCCCCGACGAGCCCATGCCCATCGGCTACGTCCGCACCCTGGAGGACGTCTACCGCTTCGAGCCCGTTCCGCCGGGCCTGTCCCCGGAGGCGGCCGCGCACATCATGGGCACCCAGGCCAACGTCTGGACCGAGGTGATGCAGAACCGGGCCCGCGTCGACTACCAGGTCTTCCCGCGGCTAGCTGCCTTCGCCGAGGTCGCCTGGTCGGCGCTGCCCGCCTCCGCCGACCGGGACTTCGCGGACTTCGAGCGGCGAATGACCGCGCACTACCGCCGCCTTGACGCCCTCGGCGTCGACTACCGGCCGCCCGGTGGCCCGTTGCCGTGGCAGAAGCGCCCTCTCCCCGAAGGAATGACGGGCAGCCTCGGACGCCCGATCGAGGGTGCGCCCCCAAACGTGTGAGCCCGGCGCGAGCCCGGTGCTCGGGGCCGCGCATCCTGTCACGGTGGAAGGGCCGTGAGGAATACCCGCAACGGTCACCGAAGAGTGGCAATCCGCCTGTGATTCCGATGGCGTTCCAAATCGGTCGAACACCGAGCGAAGGGTGCATCCGGTACGGATGCACCCTTCGCGGACCCGTTCGTCGGTCGGCTCGGAAGATGTGCCAGAGTTGCCACGTCCGGGCTGTGAGCACGTACGGTACGGCCAGCACGGGCGGGACAGCCGGACACCGGGAAGGGGCAGCTGGGTGACCACGCACGCACCGCAGACATCGCAGTCGGTGACGCTGCCGGCTTCGCTCGACGAGGCCGTGGCGGCGCTGACCGACATGCCCGCCGCCGTGCCGGTCGCCGGTGGCACCGACCTCATGGCCGCCGTCAACCGGGGCCAGCTGCGTCCCGCCGGACTCGTCGGCCTCGGCCGCATCAGCGAGATCCGCGGCTGGCGCTACCTGGACGGACACGCCCTGCTCGGCGCCGGCCTCACCCACGCCCGCATGGGACGCCCCGACTTCGCCGCCCTCATCCCCGCACTCGCCGCGTCCGCGCGCGCCGCCGGCCCGCCCCAGATCCGCAACGCGGGCACCCTGGGCGGCAACATCGCCACCGCGGCCCCGACCGGCGACACCCTGCCCGTCCTGGCCGCCCTGGAGGCCGACCTCGTCATCGCGGGACCCGGCGGCAGCCGCCGGGAGATCCCGGTGTCCCATCTGCTGGCGGGCCGCGAGATGCTCGCACCGGCCGAACTCATCGGCTTCGTCCGCGTTCCCCTCCTGCACGCCCCGCAGGTCTTCGTGAAGGCCACGGGCCGCACCGGCCCCGGCCGCGCCACCGCGTCCGTCGCGGTCGTCCTCGACCCGGTACGGCGCGGGGTGCGCTGCGCGGTCGGCGCGATCGCGCCGATGCCGCTGCGGCCGCTGGAGGCCGAGCGCTGGATTGCGTCACTGATCGACTGGGACGGCGAGCGCGGACTCGCGGGCGAGGCGCTGGCGGCCTTCGGGGAGTACGTCGCGGCGGCGTGCATCCCCGACCCGGCCCCGGCCGCGCCGGGCGAGGAGCAGCCCGTGCTGCCGCCCGCCGTACTGCATCTGCGGCGCACCGTCGCCGCGCTGGCCCGACGTGCACTGGGGAGGGCGCTGTCGTGAGCAACGAAGAGAATCCGCAGGGGCGGGCGCCGGAACACGGTGGCTGGGAGCCGACACCGCAGGGCGAGTACGACGCCGAGGCGACCGGCTTCTTCCAACTGCCTCCCGAGGGCTCGCAGGACGGCGCGCCGCTCGCGGCACCCGGGCACGGCTACGTACCGCCGATGATCATGCCGTTGACGCCGGTGTCCGACCCGTCGGTGCCGGAGGGCTGGCACGTCCAGCAGCCCACGGGCGAGCCCGACACCGTGCAGTGGCCCGAGCCCGGCGGGTCCGCCGGCCACGGTGAGCAGTACACGGACCGGTACTCCGCGGACGCGCACGTCACCGGCCAGTGGAGCTTCACCGAGGGCGAGCCCGCGCCCGCCTCCGACGTGACCGGCCAGTGGACCATCCCCGTCGCCCAGGGCGATCTGCCGGAGGAGTCGGGCGAGTTCGCCGCCTCCCTGCTGCAGTCCCAGTGGGGCACCGCACCGGCGACCCTGCCGGGCAGCGCGTCCGCCCCGTGGGCGAGCGAGGCACCGGCGACCCTGCCCGGCGGCGCGCCCGCGCCCTGGGCCACGGCGCCCGCCGGCGGGAGTGCCGCGGACGACGAGCGCACGCCGGAGCCCGAAGCCGCTGAGCCGCCGCTGACGGAGGATGCCCCGGTCGAGCACGCCTCGGCCGAGCGGCACGAGGAGGAGAGCCCGGGGGAGCCGTCGCGGGACGCGTACGCCCCGGAGCCCTTCGCGGCCGCCGAGACGTCCGCTCCCGAGACCTCCGTTCCTGAGACGTCCGTTCCCGAGAGCGACTCCGCCGAGCCCGCCGAGTTCGCCTCGTCCCCCGAGTCCGCGGCAGCGTCGGGGGCAGCCCTGTCCTCGACGGGCACGGAGGAGCACCCGCCCACCTCCTACGTCCTGCGCGTCAACGGGGCCGACCGGCCCGTCACGGACGCCTGGATCGGCGAGTCGCTGCTCTATGTGCTGCGCGAGCGCCTCGGCCTCGCCGGCGCCAAGGACGGCTGCTCCCAGGGTGAGTGCGGCGCCTGCAACGTCCAGGTCGACGGCCGTCTCGTCGCCTCCTGCCTGGTCCCGGCCGCGACCGCCGCCGGATCCGAGGTCCGCACCGTCGAAGGCCTCGCCGGCGACGGCGAACCGTCCGACGTGCAGCGCGCCCTCGCCGCCTGTGGCGCCGTCCAGTGCGGCTTCTGTATCCCCGGTATCGCGATGACCGTGCACGACCTCCTGGAGGGCAACCACGCCCCCTCGGAGCTCGAGACCCGCCAGGCCCTCTGCGGCAACCTCTGCCGCTGCTCGGGCTATCGCGGCGTGCTCGACGCCGTGAAGGAGGTCGTCGCCGAGCGCGGGGCGAGCGCGGCGGCCGCTGCCGAGGCGAGCGAGGAAGCGCGCATTCCGCACCAGGCGCCGCCCGGTGCCGGTAGTGTGCAGCCCCACCCGCACGACGGAGGCATGGCGTGACCAGTGACGCGGCCACCACCGCGACGCCCCAGACGGCCGGTACCCCCCGCCCCGACCAGCCGACCCACGGCCTCGGTGCCTCCCTGCCCCCCGCCGACGCCCGGGCCAAGACCGAGGGCACCTTCCCGTACGCCTCCGACCTGTGGGCCGAGGGCCTGCTGTGGGCGGCCATCCTGCGCTCCCCGCACCCGCACGCCCGGATCGTGTCGATCGACACCTCCGCGGCGCAGGAGATGCCGGGCGTACGCGCCGTGGTGACGCACGAGGACATTCCGGGCGACACCGCGTACGGCAGGCGCATCGCCGACCGCCCCGTCTTCGCCTCCGAGATCGTCCGCCACCACGGCGAGGCGCTGGCGGCCGTGGCCGCCGACCACCCCGACACGGCCCGTCTCGCGGCAGCCGCCATCGCCGTCGAGTACGAGGTGCTCGAACCGGTCACCGACCCCGAGAAGGCTTTCGCCGCCGAGCCGTTGCACCCCGACGGCAACCTGATCCGGCACATCCCGCTGCGCTACGGCGATCCGGACATCGCGGGCGACATCGTCGTCGAGGGCCTGTACCGGATCGGCCGCCAGGACCCCGCGCCCATCGGCGCGGAGGCCGGTCTCGCCGTCCCGCGCCCCGACGGCGGTGTCGAGCTGTACGTCGCCTCCACCGACCCGCACACCGACCGCGATCTGGCCGCCGCGTGCTTCGGCCTCGACGCCGAGCGGGTGAAGGTCGTCGTGACGGGCGTCCCCGGCGCCACCGGCGACCGCGAGGACCCCGGCTTCCAGCTCCCGCTCGGCCTGCTCGCGCTGAAGACCGGCTGCCCGGTCAAGCTGACGGCCACCCGCGAGGAGTCCTTCCTCGGCCACGCCCACCGCCACCCGACCCTGCTGCGCTACCGCCACCACGCGGACACCGAGGGCCGCTTGGTGAAGGTCGAGGCGCAACTGCTCCTGGACGCCGGCGCGTACGCCGACGCCTCCTCCGAATCCCTCGCCGCGGCCGTCGCGTTCGCCTGCGGCCCCTACGTCGTCCCGCACGCCTTCATCGAGGGCTGGGCCGTCCGTACGAACAACCCGCCCTCCGGCCATGTGCGCGGCGAGGGTGCCATGCAGGTGTGCGCGGCCTACGAGGCCCAGATGGACAAGCTGTCCGCGAAACTGGGACTCGACCCGACCGAGGTCCGGCTGCGCAACGTCCTCGCGACCGGCGACATCCTCCCCACCGGCCAGACCGTCACCTGCCCGGCCCCGGTGGCCGAACTGCTCCAGGCCGTACGGGACTTCCCGCTGCCCTCACTGCCCAAGGACTCGCCGGAGGACGACTGGCTCCTGCCCGGCGGACCGGAGGGCGCCGGCGAACCGGGCGCCGTCCGCCGGGGCGTCGGCTTCGCGCTGGGCATGGTCCACATGCTCGGTGCCGAGGGCACGGACGAGGTCTCCACCGCGACGGTCAAGGTGCACGACGGGGTCGCCACCGTCATCTGCGCGGCCGTCGAGACGGGCCAGGGCTTCTCCACGCTCGCCCGCCAGATCGTCCAGGAGACGCTCGGCATCGAGGAGGTCCACGTGGCCTCGGTCGACACGGACCAGCCTCCGGCCGGCGCGGCGGCCCACGGCCGCCACACCTGGGTCTCGGGCGGCGCGGTGGAGCGGGCCGCGAAGATGGTCCGCACCCAGCTGCTTCAGCCGCTGGCCCACAAGTTCGGCATGTCCACCGAGCTGCTCCAGATCACCGACGGCAAGATCACGTCGTACGACGGAGTGCTGTCCACGACTGTCACGGAAGCGATGGACGGCAAGGAACTGTGGGCGACGGCCCAGTGCCGCCCGCACCCGACGGAACCGCTCGACGGCTCGGGTCAGGGCGACGCGTTCGTGGGCATGGCGTTCTGCGCGGTGCGCGCGGTGGTCGACGTGGACATCGAGCTCGGCTCGATCCGCGTGGTCGAAATGGCGGTGGCCCAGGACGTGGGCCGCATCCTCAACCCGGCACAGCTCGCCAGCCGCATCGAGGCGGGCGTCACCCAGGGCGTCGGCACGGCCCTCACCGAGAACCTCCGCACGGCCCGCGGCCTGGTGCGCCACCCGGACCTCACGGGCTACGCGCTCCCGACCTCACTGGACGCGCCGGACATCCGGATCGTGAAGCTGGTCGAGGAACGGGACGTGGTGGCTCCGTTCGGCGCCAAACCGGCCAGCGCGGTCCCGGTGGTGACCTCCCCGGCGGCGGTGGCGGCGGCGGTGCGGGCGGCGACGGGCAGACCGATCAACAGGCTCCCGATCAGGCCGCAAGCGGCGGTGGCGGTTCCGCAGGGCTGAGGGCCGGCCCTCGGGGCACGGCCGATTGCTCTTGCACGTGCGTGAAGCCGTTTCGGCGACGTTGATGAACGACGTCGTGAAGCACCCGGACAGGTTCTCCGGCACGCCGGCCGAGAACCTGCAGAACATCGCCTACGGCACCGGCACCATCGAAGGAATCCTGGGCGACGCACGGCACGACGAGATCGTCACCGGTGGGCAGTTGAGCGACAAGGACTACAACGAGCAGCTGCAGAAGCGTGCCGACATGTTCAACTCGGTTTTCGGCTCGACGGTCGGTCTTGCCACCGACCGGGTCCCCGTGGCGGGGGAGATCATCAACGGCGTCACCGAGATGGTGGTGGGCGAGGTCGTCGAGGGAGCGGAGCGCAACACCGCCGCCGAGACAGCGGACAAGGCCGGCCAAGCGTCGTTCGCCGCCCGGGAAAACGCCGTGGAGCAGGCGCGCAACGGCTTGTCCGTGGCGGGCATTCCGGCCGGCGTCGACGAGACCGATCTGCGCAGGAACGTGGCCGGTGAGGCGGATGATGGCTTTGATCACGATGAGCACCTGCTGCGAAACGCGAAAGACTTCTACCAGCGCAACCCTCCGGAGTAGGCGAGCATGTCGGTGACGAGTGTGTCCACGCGGGGCAAAGTCCTGTCCCTCGCGGCAGTGTTGGTGGTCGCGGCCGCGGGCCTGGGAAGTGGCTGTGGGCGGCCGGCGGCGAGAGCGAGGCCAAGCCGTTGAGTGCGCCGGCTGAGCCGTGTTGGGACGGGACGCCGAGCCAGGGGTCGATGCAGAAGCTACTCGGGCCGGGCAAGCAGTTGTTCCTCGAGAAGTCGCCGTACAGGGTGATCAATGACCACGAACTGAGCTTCTGCGCTTACAAGGCCCAGGGCGACGACGGTGTGGAGCCCGTGCTCGCCGTGAGCCTCGGTTGGGACAGCGAACCCCCCAGGGCGGACGATTTCGAGGCGGCCGGCGCTCTCGAGGGCGACAAGGCGAAGACTTTCGACGCCGGGGTGCACGCCTACTACCTGGGGCCACGAACCGGCTCTACTTCCAGTGCGATGCGGATCTGCCTAAGGACGCTGCGGACCACCCGCGGAACGACAAGTACGTGAAGGTGAACGTCACGGCCAGCCCCATGCCTTCCGCCCACCTGAGCGCGAAGCAGGCCCGCGAAGTCGGTCTCGGCATGGTCCTGGAGGTTGCCCACAAGGTCGCGGCCCAGGCCGGTTGCACCAACGACACCAATCTTCCGAAGTCCGCGCCGCAGATCGCCGACGCGAACTGGCCTCGGTTCCACTAGGCACGCGAGGGCCGTTGTTGCGTAAGGAGTGTGCGGTGACAGCCAAGTCGTGCGGGGCAGGATCGCTCTCGTCGGAGTGACGGCGGTCGCGGCTTTGGGCCTGGGGGTGTGGCTCGGTCCGGGCAAGCAGTTGTTCGTCGAGAAGTCGCCGTACAGGGTGATCAAGGACCACTGGCCGAGCTTCTGTGCTTACTCGGCCCAGGGTGACGACGGCGTGAGGCCCGTGCTCACCGTGAACCTCGGCTGGAACAGCGAACCGCCCAAGGCGAACGACTTCGAGGCCGCAGGCGCCCGCGAGGGTGACAAGGCACAGACGTTCGACGCCGGGGGTGCACGCCTACTACCTGGGGCCGACGAACCGGCTCTACTTCCGGTGCGACGTGGGCCAGAGCAAAGACGCTGCGGAGCACATCCGGAACGACAGGTACGTGAAGGTGGATGTCCTCGCCTACCCCATGTACTCCGCTCACCTCACCGCGAAGCAGGCCCGCGAGGTAGGCCTCGGCATGGTCCTCGAAGTCGCCCACAAGGTCGCCGGCCAGGCGGGTTGCACCAATGACACCAACCTTCCGAAGTCCGCACCGAAGGTGGATGACGCGAGCTGGCCTCGCTTCCGCTAGGGACAACATGTCGGTGACGGGAATGTCCGTGCGGGTGTTCTACGCGAACATGCAGGCCAAAGGCGGCAAGCCCGGGACCGTTCACCAAATGCATCGCACCTTCCGTACCGCGCTCAATGAAGCCGTACGGCGAGGGCATCTCGGCAAGAACCCCGTTCAGTTGCCAAGGCCCTCAAAACGGGGAGTACGAGGTGGAAGGGCGGCACTCCCGAAGGGGTGCCGCCCTTTTCATTGTCTGGTCAGGCAGCCAGAGGCCGTGGCGGGAATCGAACCCGCGTAACTCGCTTTGCAGGTTTGTCCGGGCTGGTCAGAGCATGATCCGGAAGCGTTCAGCAGCGTTCATTCCCGTACGGGCGCTGCATCGGCTGGGGCTGCGAGAACGGCCCCGAACGCTCGAGCACGGCGATGAATGAGACGGGAACTGAGACGCGCCCCACCTAGACCGAGAGGGCAGCGCCGTTGTCAGCGGTGTTGCCTACGCTCGTACCCAACGCCAACGACACAGGGGTGCGGGTTGAAGATCCAAGACCTTACGGATGCCGGAGCCGTCGAGAAGGCCCTCGCCGAGTTCGACGACCTCGGCGGGCTCGCGTTTCGCAAGCGGTACAAGTTCGGCCCGTCCACTCAGTACTTCCTTAGCCACGCCGGCCGCCTGTACGACGCAAAGGCCATCGCCGGCGTGGCGTACGGCTACCAGCACCCTGCCACGGGAGCGCTCAACAACAAGCAGTTCGACGGTGGCGAGGCTGCAACGAACAAGGTTCTTCGCCGACTTGGATTCACCATCGTCGACAGCCACTCCGAGTCGGTGGATGCGGAGCGAAGTTGGCGACTCCTTGTATGGGAGGACCTCGTCAGTCGGCGGAACGAGGCCGGTCTCGTCACGCCCGACGCCGTACGGTCCGTTGGGGCATACGGAAACTTCCGCGGCATCTGGGTTGACTCCGCTCGCACGAAGAAAGTCCATCCCACCGGCGTCGCGGTTGGCCTCAAGCACACGGGGCAGCACTACCCGGACGATTTCAGCGACACGGGCGTGCTCTACCACTACCCTGTCACCGGACGCCCCGGCCATGACCTCGCCGAGGTCAACGCCACCAAGACCGCCGCCGAACTCAAGATTCCTGTCTTCGTCATTAGCGAGGTTGGTGACTTCCGCGGTGTACAGCTCGCTTGGGTCGAGGGATGGGAAGACGAGAGTCACCTGTTCCTCGTCAGGTTCGGCGAGGCTCCGCCCGAGCGCATCATCGACCGGGACCGATCCGAGGAAGAGCCGTTCTCACTGGAGGGCAACCGCAGGCGGAAGCGGCAAGGGGCGGTGACGATACGCCCGGATCAAGCGCGTTTCAAGATCGAAGTGTTCCGTCGGTACGGGCCCCGCTGCACGCTGTCGGGCATCGCCGTTCCAGAGATGATCGAAGCTGCTCACCTGCGCGGCGACGCCGATGGCGGTAGCTCTGACGCCCGGAACGGCCTGCCCATGAACGCCGCCCTTCACCGTGCGTTTGACGCCCACTTGTTCGCCATCAACCCGGACACACTGACGGCAGAAGTGCGCCCGGAGGGCCCGACGTTGGATGAGCTCGGAATCGTTCACCCCAAGCTCGCCTTGCCTCGCCTTCCCCACCGAGACGCCTTGGCATGGCGCTACGCCGAATGGTTGCGGCGCATCGGTCACACGACCTGATACCGAGAGGTAAAGACGCGTCCTCGTGGGGGTCGGGCCAACACGCTTTCCAACTGTGCGCATCGCTGTCCGGGGGCGTTCGTAGGGGTTCATGGGGCAGCTCAGAGGGCGTGCGCGTACGGCTGCGAACGGTGGCGGCCGTCGGCGCACTGGACAAGAACCAGGACAACAAGCGCCCTGAGCCAGCGCGCTGGCGGTGGCTGTCGTCGTCCGCCGCCTCTCGGTGTCTGTCTCGATTGAGTCCATTCGCGCGAACCCGGGACGGCTGCGGATCGGGTGGACGATGCTCTGGTGCCCTGACCTCAAAGAAGAGATCTTGTAGTCGTACGCCCTTATGAGATCGTCGGCGTGACCAACGTAGGCGTTGACGTCACCCGCTTCTGAGCTGTGTGCACTCGGCAGGATTCGAACCTGCAACCTTCTGATCCGTAGGCGGGTCGAGCAAACCGCCAGCAGGGCGCAGCCGAATCCGATACAACCGGTCCATGAGTCGAGCGGACGCGCGTCGAGCATCAGGAGCGGTAGACAAACTGGAGCAGCGACGCCAACGCAGCAACACCCTGGCCACCTGGGTGACTGCCATCGTCTCCGTGGTCGCCGTCGCTATCTCAATTGTAGTTTATATGGAGAGCCGAGATGCAAGCGAAGCAGCGGAAAAGAGGGAGGCCTCGAAAATATACTTGACCGTCACTGAGGACAAGAATGGAAAATACATCGAATTGAAAATAGCGAATACCGGGACAACTCCAATCCGAAACGCTGTAGTCACTCTCACGAAAAATAAGCAGCCGGAGCCTGTATACGCCTATAATTTTGGTTTTATCGCTGCATGCAAGCAGGAGATCTCCCCGATAAATATTTCACCAGATGACCCGATACGCATTGGAGATCTCTACTTTCAAGATTCTTCCAATCAGTTCTGGAAGCGAGATCCGTTGATGGCGCTTCAAAAATACAGCGCTGAATCTTTCAATGCAAAGATCACACCCCTATTTTCCCCGTACAGGGCAGACAAGAAATCCAGGCCCACGGAATCCTGCGGGTGAGGTCACCACCTCGTCAAAACGCGGCTTGGCTCGTGAAGCGGTGACCTGTCGGAGGGGAACAGGGGTTCGGCAGGTCACCGAGACCGCTGGTCCGGTGCAATTTCCTGTGGCCCTGACCGTGGCGTAGGGGCCAGAGAGTCAGCGATCGTCGGAGGTCGAAGATCATTCTGTTGCCCTTGGCCGAACCAGTAACCGATGATGGCTCCAGCGATCCCAGTAACCGGGGTGATGTAGAGGCTGAAGTCCTTTGCGGCAATCCCAGCGATCATGGCCACCCAAGGGGAGGCGATGATCGAGAAGACCACGGCCACCAATGCCCAGCCGCGAACACTCTCTGCACGTCGAATAAGACCTGAGTGGTGATAGGCAAGGTCGGCCCGATGTTTCCGATCTTCGAGTTCCACTTCCCAGCGCCGCTCGGTCTCGCGAAGGCGCACCTCGGCGTCGATTTCCTTAGGCGTCTCTGGCCGCTTACCGAGATGAAATACTGGCTGACCTTGCCCAGCTGCGAGCTGCTGCTTCTCTTCCCGAGGAGCAACTACTTGCTGGGTAAGAGTTTCCACCTCTTGACTCTTGTCACTCCAAATGCGCAGCCTGAGCACGTCTTGTTTGAGTAAGAGCCGGTACTCAGTAATCCAATCCTGCTCTGTCTCAGGCATCCTTCCCAACTGCCAGTCATGCGTGATCCCTTCGAGCTCGAACCCGTGCGGACTCACTTCAGACACGCGCGCTCCCCCTCCTCTGATGTGGGTCGGTACCGTACAGGCCCTCGGGGCAGTTCCGGCAAGGTTGACGCCCCCTCACCCTGAAGCAGGTTGTACTGGCAACCCGCCAGGACGGGCTGCTATGTCCGCCGGCAGGAGTCTGCTCGTGAAGCCCTCGAAGCACAGCCGCTCGTACGCGACGGCGGTCGGCACGTCCTGTTCCGTAGGCGCGGGCCCCACAGTTGCCGACGGCTCGAGCGCCCCCGGCAGTGCCGCTGTCTCTAGTCCGTCGCCTGTTGATGAGTCCACGGGTCTTCGTCGACGTTGCCACGAACCTCCGTCCCAGGCGGTGCTCTCCAACCGGCCGAGTGCACATGAGTGGTACGGCACGCTGTCGGACGCTGCCATCGAGGCACGCTCGGCCAGCTCTGAGGTAACGCACCTCAACTCCCCAGAGGACCACTCCGCGGCTGGGGTCTCCGCAATGTCGCCGAACGCATAGACCGCACGCAAAGGTTGTTGCACCATTGAGGGCAACGAGGGGGGCTACATGCTGATCCGTGAATTTCTGTACGTCGACGTCGAGAAGGTGCGCTCAATCCTTGCGCAAGTCGAGGGAAGCGTTCCTGAGACGTCGAGCGCGGCGGAGCGAACCGTCAGGCACGGACATGCAGAGAGCAGAGCGCCGTACAACCACGAAGCTTCGGATGAATCGCGCATCAACAAGTCGCTCGCGGATTCACTCTTCCCCAGCCTTGAGGAATCACTGAACTCCGAAGACCTCGTGCGGGACATTACAGAGAAGGCCAAGTCCCCGGAATACTGGACATCAGGGGCCCTTAAGGCGGAAAATCCCGCCGGTTCACTCATCCGCCTCACCGCACCCGGCGCCCTTTTCGACGCGCGGTACGTTGCCGCGTCTTTCGCCGGCCTAGCAGCATCCGTTACAGGATTCCAGGGCCTCGACTCAGACACCCCTGAGCCCGCTACTCTACCGCCCGCTGTACGCAAGAGAATGAACAAGAGTAAGGATAAAAACAGGAAGCCGACTTCCACGAACGAACTAGAGGATAGAATTCCAGATTTCAGTTTTTCTGATGCCGATGATTTCAATAGTGAGAATTTGCGCAGCATGATTAGAATCGCGCGAGGGCTCTTTACGCCCGGACTTCACCTGAACTTCTTTCCGGTCGAGGACTTCGAGTACTCGGTGAGCGTTCGATTGAATGAAGGGCGCCAGTACTTGGACAGCGACCCAGAGATTCTTTTCGCGCGATATGGAACGCAGGAGCAAGAATGGACTCTGGTCGGGAGCATCGGGCACCACGCTGATGAAGTGTCCACTATTTTCGACGGAGCCGGATCGTTCACCGACGAATCCGGTCGCGTCGCGCGAGGAAAAGCCGCCAAGTTTGTTAACCGATTCCTGGGCTTCATGGGCGCATCAGGATTTTCAGACCTTCCGCAGTACCCTGGATTCTCCGTCGTGCCCCTAGCGGTTTACCGGCAGATCCCTGTTGGTAAGCGCTCTTAGGATTCGAGAGGGCGGCCATGCGCACGTCATTCAACGAATATTATTCGCCAACGGAAGACGAATACCAGGCAATTCTCACCACTGGGACTATTGTCCTCGACGCCAATGTTCTACTTGCGCCATACAAACTGGGGGCTGATGCTCGGAAACAGACGTTCTCCGTCCTGGAATCCCTACGGGATCGACTCTGGATCCCTTATCAAGCTGCATGGGAGTTCTTCGAGAATCGCCCGAACGTCATAGCCGGTGAGGACAAGGTTTACCAGGGCCTAGTGAAGCCGTTGACGGATGCCATAACAAAGCTTGAAAGTCATTTCGATACTTTGAAAGGGCATCCTGTAGTAACTGACGAAGAGCGTGTAAAGATCATGCGGCACGTAGAGGACGCGGTCTCGTCGGTATATCGTCTCAGCGGCGGCCGCGACGGACGGTTGGAGGATGCGCTGCAGTTCGACCCGGTATTGCAGCAGTGGGAAAGCATCCTCACGGATCGACTTGGGGGCCAGCCGTCGGAAGATGCGGTGGCTGCGCGTGAGAAATTGGCGGAAGAGCGCTACGCCAACAGAACTCCACCTGGATATCTCGACTCCGAAAAGGAATTCAACAAGTATGGCGATGCCCTCCTATGGTTGGACCTAATTGAAAGGGTTCGCGCGAACCCCGGACCCGTCCTAATGATCACGAACGACGTCAAAGAAGATTGGTACAGGAGGCAAAGCGGGCGCACTATCGGGCCGCGAGTCGAGCTTGTTCGGGAGATGTCGGCTGTAGGCGGCCAATATTACCAGCAAAGGCTAGCCGCTTTTCTTCAGCGCGCCGCTCGGATTGTGGATAAGAGCGTCTCTGAAGAGTCGTTGGAGGCTATTGCGAGAACCTCTGAGGGAGTCGAAAAGACGCTTCTCGACCGATTGGTGCACGAGATTCGAATTATTGTTCCAGAGGTCACATTCTCGCAACCTATTACAAACAAGGGCCTAGCGCCTGACCTGATCGCCAATACGCCACAAGGCATCGTAGGAATCGAGTTTAAGAACTTCTCGCGCAAAATTACAAGCCGCGACATCGAGTATGTGGAGCAGATGCTTTCTAGCCATCCGATGAATGGGTTCCTGCTTGTTTCCTCTGGTGAAGTATCTCCCCTTGCCGCCCGTACAGTCATCCAGGAAGCCAAAAATAATCGAATTGTGGCAAGGGTTGTCGAGGTCAACGATTTCCATTCGCCAGACGCGATCGCACAGTCCTTCTGGGCGCTCCTGGATCAAATGCATAGCCATGGCAATGTCAACAAGACCTGGCGGTTCTAATACTCTTCAGCGTTAGGCTCACAGGCCAGCTGCTTCCAGTGTTGCGATCACGACCGCAGGGTCGCCGTCGTACGACAGGTGCGGTTCGTCTGCCGTGGGAGGGATGAACCGACTGCGGTACCGCTTTAGGTCACTCTCGGAGAAGTAGATCGAGTTGGGATCGTCCGCGTGAAACTTATTGCGCCTGTCGACCCTTGCCCACAGCTCGTCATGACTGGTGGCGAGGTAGACGAGTACTGGGGTCGCGCTGGCCTCAGTGGCGATGGCACGCCACCTGGCCCGGTCCTCTGGGGTCCAAAAACCGTGATCAACGACGACATTGCGACGTTCCCTGAGCTGTTCCCGGAGTTCCACCGCGACGTCTTCGAGGACTGGCCGCTCAAGGGTGGGGAAGGTGCCCCGAGGGAAATCCACTCCATAGACGCCGTGCCGGCGGTACATCTCTTCGTCCGGGCACAGTCGTACGAACCCGCGAGCGGTGAGAGCGCGGGAGAGGGTGGTCTTGCCGGAGCCGGGAAGCCCGGCCATCAGGACACAGAACGGCGACTTTGAGGACATCGGTCTCGTCATGGCTCGGGAGATGGCGGCTATCTCTGCTTCGGCTTCGGGCGAGATTGTGCCAGCTCTGTGAGCCGCAAGCAGTGCACCCAGGCGGTCTTCGAGCACGCTCACGAGCGTGTCGTCCACGACCGTCACGGGGAGACCTCCGATTCTGTGCGCCATGTCCGGCCGGGCCCACCGAGGTCCACGCCGTATTCGACAATGTTGCCCTCGCTGTCAACAAACTTCGCTGTCATCACGACTACCGGTTCCGCCGGCAGATTGGCAAGGTCCAGTTCTAGCAGCCGTGCGTATTCCGGAGTCAGTGAACGTGCTGAGGCTGTGTCGATGCGGTGGCTGATCGGGTGGCCGGTCACCTGGGCGATGAGCTGGAGCGAGGTTCCCCCCGTGAGCCGCTCACTCGCTGCTAGCTGAGGGATCAGCTTTCCGTACTGAGCGGGAATCCACGACGTGCTGTGAGCGACGATGCCGTGCCGATCCCTGTACACCCGGCTACGGCGGACAACGTTCGAACCTGGCTCAATGTCCAGGGCTTGCGACACCTCAGCGGGGGCTGGCACCACAGCAGCCTGGTGGGAATCCGACCTCTCGCCCGCGCCCCAACTGGAGCCAGTGCGGCGTCCCCGGTCCTGCCGCTGAGACCCCGAAGACATCGGAGCCGGCTGGTCCAGGACCTCAGTGCCGATGCCGTGGATGCCTCGGACAAGTCCTTCGTTACGGAGCTTGCGTAGGGCTTTCTCGGCTGTCGCGGTGCTCACCTTCCACTCTTCCGAGAGGTTCTTGATGCTCGGCAAGAGTGTTCCCGGCTGTAGCTGACCAGACGTAATCAGCTCCATGTAGTGGGCGGCAATCTTCGCGTACGGCGCCCGATTGTCGGCCTGACCTGCCATGTCGCTGGCTCCTTGTCGTCACTTCCCTGAGGTTCCCTAGCTTACCGCTTGACACCGCAGGGAACCCTAGGGAACCTTAGGGATGTGCCCGACCGGCGGTTCGCCGACCGGAGGGCGCTGGACCTCAATGCGCCCTGCTTCAGGGCGCATTGAGGTCAAGGGGCCCGGGACAGAGCGGGCCGAGGGTGCACCCGACCCTGGTCATTCGGGAGGGCTTAGACCGAAAGGTCACGTCTCCATACGCCTTCGCCAGGAATGGCGGCTCTACCTAATACGGGAACCGCATCCCTGAAGGAGACCCACGCTCCACCTCACCCTCCGCTGCGTTCGCTGCGGCGGCCGGTTGCCTCCGCTGCTCGTCTCGTACGAGCGGCGCTGAGGGGAGCCGGATCTACCGACTTCAACGGCGCGCGGCCCCGGTGCTCGAACACCGGGGCCGCTGGTCGGGCCGTTGCCTGCTGCTAGGGAGACCACGACCCATGAACAACATCGTCACTGTTCAGGGCGCTGTTACCGCGTTCGCCGACTTCATGGAACCGACGGACGCGGAGCTGGACGCGATCGAGCAGGAGATGCCCGCGATCCTCGCGGACGTCGACCTGATCGAGGCGCAGATCACCACCCTTGACCGCACGCCGACCGAGCTGGACATCCGGCGCATCCGCCGGGCCTACCGCCGGGTGCTGGCCGCCGAACGCGACCAGGCCAACCGCGCCGGCGCGAGCACGTCCGGCGGTGTGGCATGAACCTCCACCGCAAAGGCAGGGCCGCCCTCGTGCTGGCTCTGGTCGCCGTGGTCGCCATGGCGTTCCGGGTCTCGTGGAACGCGCTCAGGGACATCGCGAATGCGGTCGGCGCGGACGACACGGCCGCGACGCTCTACCCGTTCGTGGTCGATGGCCTGATGGCCCTGGCCCTGGTCGCCACGCTCGTGCTCGCCGGCCGCGATCGCACGTTCGCGCTGCGGGTGCTGGGCACCTACACCGTGGCCTCGCTGGTCCTCAACTACGTTCACGGCCTGGTCCCCAAGCTGCACGACACGGAACTCGACTGGACGCGCCTCGCCGATTGGGACCCCGCCAACTGGGCCCTGGTCCTGTTGGCGACGTCGCTTCCGGTCGGGTCGATCTACTTCGGTTCCGATCTGGTCGCCAAGGTTCTCCACCACCGCCCCGCACCGATCCTGGTACCAGTCACGAATGCGGAGGAATCCACCGAGATACTGAGGAATGGGTCTACGGCTGACCTCGCGGTATCGACCCCGGCGCCCGCCCTGGCGCTCCCGGTGCGGATGCCCGATCCGGTGACGGTCGACTTCCTGAAGTCGACCCCGCTCGCCAAGCCGCTCCCGACCCTGGCGCCGACTCAGGTCGCCGCGATCGAGCGGCGCCCGGCGGCCGCTGAGTCGACTCGACCCCGCCGCGCCACAGGACGAGTTCCCGAAGTGGCGCGATCGGCCAGGCCGCGTCGGACGGCGGCTGAACTGCTCGATGAGGCTCGCAGCGTGACGGCCGATTGGTCGGACGGGCAGGTCACGGCGGAGGGCATCCGCCGCACGGTTCGCACGTCGCCGGCGAACGCCCGGATGCTGCGGGACACCCTGCTTGCCGAGCGGGCCCGCACGGCGGGGGTGGCGGAATGAGCACACCCACCACGAACGCGGTGAAGTCGTTCAGCTTTGGCGGCGGTGTGCAGTCCATGGCGGCCCTGGTCCTCGCGGCTACGGGTGAGCTGGACTACCGCACGTTCCTGATGGCCAACGTGGGGGACGACTCCGAGCACCCCGGCACGCTGCGCTACCTGCACCAGTACGCCATCCCCTATGCCGAACAGCATGGTCTTGAGCTGGTCGTTCTGGACCGGGTCATGAAGCGTTCGGGTGAGGTCCGCACGCTGTATCAGGACCTGACTCGGGAGGGGTCGCGGTCGCTGAAGATCCCGGTGCGGATGTCGAACGGGGCCCCTGGGACCCGCTCGTGCACGGCGAGCTTCAAAATCAAGGTCGTCGGCGATGAGCTCAAGCGCCGCGGTGCGACGAAGCAATCACCGGCCACGGTCGGTATCGGGATCAGCCTGGACGAGATCCATCGGGCGAACAAGCGACGCTGTGAGCCGCACGAGCGGATCGAGTATCCGCTGTTGGAGCGCGGGATCCGGCGTATCGACTGCGCGCGGATCATCCGTAGCGCCGGGCTGCCGGTGCCGCCGAAGTCGTCGTGCTGGTTCTGCCCGTTCCACCGTCCAGAGACCTGGCACGACATGCGCCGCAACGATCCGGAGCTGTTCGAGCGGGCCTGCCAGCTCGAAGAACTTCTCAACCGCCGGCGCGACGAACTCGGCAAAGACCACGTCTGGCTCACCCGCTTCAACCGGCCGCTGCGTAAGGCCATCCCGGACGGCGTGGACACGCTTCCGTTCGACGAATGGGACTCCGGATGCGACTCCGGCTGGTGCATGACCTGACACCCCAGCACACCGCCTGAACTGTCCGATCCCACCTTGGAGTTCCACCGTGAAGATCACAGTCAGCACACACAAGCTGTTCGGCCACCGCGCCACCCTCCGTACCGCGAAGCAGCTCGCGGAACCTGCGGCGCGGCTGGTCAACCGGTCCGTGCCGGGCCGGATGCCGGACGTACAGATCACCCTCACGAACCCGCGCGGCATGGCGGAGCTGGCCACTACGGCGGAAGCCGAGTTGGCCGGCGGGGTCGACAAGCGCGTCCGGGACCGCGAGGAGCGTCACGCCGCGCGCGAGGCCCCGCGACGTCGCCGGACGCGCGGTCCCGCTCATGGATGGCTCGGTCCTGGTCCTGATCAACGTCGACCAGAACGACAGCCCCGGTGAGTTCGCCATCACCCTCGTTCACGAGCTGGTCCACGCCATGCAGTTCTCCCGCAAGGGCGTCCGCGAGCGGATCATCCGTGACCGCCGCGACGCCTTCAAGGTCGAGCGCCAGTCCCGCCGGCAGGCCCGCGAGCACGAGCGGGGCCTCGCCGACGAAGAGCGCGAGGCGTACAGCCGCGAGTACCTCGCCGACCAGATCGTTCCCGGCGCCAACGCCGCCTGAAAACGCTCGCATTCGATCGCCGGGGTGGCCTCTCCCGGCCAAGGAACCAGCCACCCCGGCGTCACCCCATGCGGCCCCGAGCGGGGCAGTACAGGAGACCTCCAGCATGAATGAGAACGTCGTTCACCTGCACAAGAACACCGACCCGGCGCCCGTGACCACCCTGACCGTGGTCCCCGAACCGGCACCCACCAAGCCCGTGCCGCTGTGGCTGCGGTCCGGGCGGGCCGTCCGTATGGCCGTGACGCACGAGCGGACTGTGACCGCTGCTCGCGCGGTTGCCCGGCACACCCTCTACGTCGCCGGCGGCGCCCGGATCGCAGCCAAGCGGACGTGGGACGGGCGGACCGCCTCGAGGTACGAGCGGATGCTCCGCGCCGCGGAGGCTGCGGGGAACTATGAGGTCGCTGCGGAGTGGGAGGAGCGCGGGCAGCGCTACCGCCAGGCCCGCCACCAGCGCCGCATGGACCTGCTCACCTCACCCATCGACGCGGCCAAGAGCGCGCTGGTCGGCACCGGGATGGGCATCGGATCCCTGGTCGCCCTGGGAGTCGTCCTGGCCATCGCCAACAAGGACGCGGCGGACGTCGTCACCCCGCTGATGGCGGTGATCGAGTTCATCCGCCTCATGGTCACCATCGTGCAAGTGGTGTGGGGCCCGCTGGTCACGGTCGGTCCGCTGCTCGCCCTGCTCGCGTTGTGGGCTGTCGGCCGCAAGCAGCAGGCCGCCCCGGCGTGGGCGCTGCCCGCCAACGTCCGTAACGGGGAGGGTGAGCCGATCACGCCGTCGATCGTGGTCAAGGCCCTGCGCGACCTCGGCGTGCCCGCGCTGCGGAACGCCATCAAGGAGATGGGTGACGCCGGCGCGAGCATGCTCGGGCCGATCCGGATCGCGGGATGTGGCGTGGAAGTCGACGTCACCCTCCCGTCCGGGGTGTCCACGATCGAGGTGCAGAACCGGCGCCGGAAGCTCGCGGAGAACCTGACCCGGCACGAGCACGAAGTGTTCATCACCATCCCGCAGGCCGCCCGCACCGTTCGCCTGTGGGTTGCCGACTCCGGAGCGCTGGATGAGCCGATCGGGCCGTCTCCGCTGGTCACCGACGAGACGATGACCGCCGACTACGCCAAGGGCCGCGCCCCGTGGGGTCAGGACCTGCGCGGTGACGCGGCGGCACTGTCGCTGTATCAGCGGCACTTGCTGATCACGGGTCTGTCGAACCAGGGCAAGACCGTTGCCCTGCGTTCCCTGGCGTTGTGGCTGGCGCTGGACAAGTCGGTGCAGTTCCTGATGGGTGACCTCAAGGGTGTGGGTGACTGGGCCATGTTCGATGGCCTCGCCGCCACCCTGATCCAGGGGCCGACGGATGAGCACGTGATCCAGGTGACCGAGATGGTCGAAGACGCCGTGGACGAGATGAACCGCCGGATCCAGGCGCCGCCCGGCACCGTGTTCCCCGCGCTGATCGTGCTGGTCGATGAGGCGCAGGTCGCGTTCATGTGCCCGCTCAAGGACGAGGACAAGCGGCCCTACGGCGGGGCCAAGGCCAACTCCCGGTACTTCATGGCCGTCCGGAAGATCCACAACCAGGGCCGTGCGGTCAACGTGCTGATGTGGCAGGGCACGCAGGACCCGACCGACCAGAACCTGCCCAAGCTGGTCCGCGAGGGCGCCCACACCCGCGCCTCCCTCGCGCTGGGCACCGAGTCGCAGGCCCGCATGGCGCTCGGAGACAAGGCCGTCGATGGCGGCGCGGCGCCGAACCTGCTGCGGCCCGGGTTGGATCAGGGCACGCTCGTGGTCGCTTCGTCCGGCATCGACATCCCCAAGGGCCAGTCGTCCATCACCGTGCGCACGCACTACGTCGACGACGACGCGGCCCAAGCCATCACCGACCGTGCCAAGGCTCTGCGGGACAGGGTCACCACGCTCACGGTGATCGACCGCGGGGAGGAGCGGGATCCGCTCGCCGACATCGCCTCCGTCCTCGGAGACAAGCCGCGACTGAAGACGCAGGACGTTCTCAAGCGGCTCACAGCCCTCAACGAGGACGCCTACGGCGGGTGGTCGTTCCTGGACCTCAAGCGCGTGCTGGAGGACGCCGGCGCGGAGCCCTACAAGTCCGACGGCCGCATGGTCGTCAGCCGTGACCGCGTCGCTTGCGCCCTCGCCAACCGCGACACGGACGGTTCCGCTTCCGCCGACGGATGACAGGGAGCCGACCCCCGTCGGGTCAGGGAGGCAGGGAGAACTCCCTCACCCCCTCCCTGACCCGCCTCCCTGACCCTGAGCTGCACAAATGATCCATCAGGGAGTCAGGGAGGCCCGCAGGTCAGACCCCCGAAAACCCCCTCCACAGCCCACCCCCAAGGGTGTGCTCCCGCCTCCCTGACCGAGCACCGGAAGGGATTCCGCATGAACCCCGAACACCCCACCACGAGGCGGCCCGTGACCGCCGTGGAAGTCCACCAACCCACCCCCTTCCCGCCCGCCATCGTGACGCCGGCACCCCTCGCGGCCATGCAGCCGGGCACCGTCCCGAGCGTGGCGAGCATCGTCCTCCCGGACGGGCGAGTCGTCACCGGATACGCGATCAACCCCGTCCAGCCCGAACCGGTCGCGGCCAAGCCGCCCGTCTCCCGCACGGCCGTGAACGTAGCCCTCGGAGGCATCGGATTCGCCGCCGTCTGCGGCGGGCTCCTCGTCCTGACGACGTTCATCGCCGCGCTCACCGCGCTCATCACCCAACTGATCACCCTCGCCGCCGTGATCTTCGGCGGATGGATCGCCGTACAGATCCTCAGCTCGAACGGCCACCAGGGCGGGACGACGGTGAACATCCGCAAAGCCGTGATCAAGCGCAACCACTTCCACAGCTAGCCATGCCAAGGGCGGCCCCGCATCTCGCCAAAGAACCGGGCCGCCCTGACCAACCAGCATCCCTGCAAGGAACTGGAGACAACCAGCATGACCCAACCGACCGACAACCGGCGAGAGGCCTTACTCGCCGCAGCGCTGTCCGCCGCTGAACGCGGCTGGCCCGTCTTCCCCCTGCGCCCCGACACCAAGCGGCCCGCCCTGCACGGGGAGGCTTCCTGCCCGCGCACCGGAGTGTGCGCGAGCGGCCACCGCAAGTGGGAGCAGCGCGCCACGACCGACCCCGACCGCATCCGCGCCACCTGGTCCCACGGACCGTTCAACGTCGGCATCGCCACCGGCCCCTCCGGACTGCTGGTCATCGACCTGGACACGCCAGAGCACAAGGGCAGTTCGGACGCGCCTGACGGCGCGGCAACCTTCAGGGCGCTCTGCGAGCGCGCCGGGCACGCCGTCCCCGACACCTACCGGGTACGGACCGCGAGCGGTGGAACACACCTCTACTTCTCCACCCCGCTGGGGGCCCGGATGGCCAACACCGCGGGCACCGTTGCCGATTCGGTCGACACCCGCGCATGGGGCGGCTACGTCGTCGCCGCCGGCAGCACCACCCTGGCAGGAACCTACGAGCCGCTGTGCGGCCCCGTGGTCGCCTGTCTGCCCTCGTGGCTCCACAGCATCCTGCAACCCGCCCCCAAGCACTCTCAGGCCCCATCTGTGGCCGTAGCGGGGCAATCACGCCGATACGCGGATGTAGCACTCGCCGCTGAGACGCGGAACGTCGCGAGGGCTCAAGTCGGCGAGCGCGAAGCGACGTTGTTCCGCGCCGCACGCGCCATGGGGCGGTTCGTCGCATGGGGCGACCTCCCCCGGCACGTGGTTGAACAGGCTCTTCAGGAGGCGGGGGAGGCGGCCGGACTGTCCGCGTCCGAGTGCCGCTCCACCCTGCGCAGCGCGCTGGACTGGTCGATCGCCCACAACCAGAACCGCCGGGATGCGGCATGAGCACCCACCGCCATCCCCCGCTGAAGAGCATCACCACCACCCCGACCGGTCCGCACGCCGCTGCACAGCCTGTGGACACGGCGGCCGTGGGCGAGCCGAAGGGCGTCGCCGTATGCGTCCCCATTGCTGTTCGCCCTGACCCGCACCCGGGCGACGGCCGGTACCCCGTCGCGTGGCTGCACATCTGCGCGCCGCGCGGCGCCGTCCCGACCGCGACCTCGAAATGCCTGTGCGGCTGGAACCGCAGCGCCGTCGGGCACGGCAAGGTCCACGCCCTGATCGCCGACCACACAGCCCACCGCGACACCTGCCCGCTCCGCACCAGCCTGGAAGGGAGGGCCGCCGCATGACCGACGTCATCGACGGTTCCGCACTGCTGGACGAGGTGGAAGCCTTCCACCGCCGCTTCAACGTCTTTCCGCACGAGGCCGCCTACGTCGCCGTGGCGCTGTGGGACGCACACGCTCACCTGCTCGACTGCTTCGACTCCACCCCGCGGCTTGCGTTCCTGTCACCGGAGCCCGGGTCGGGGAAGTCGCGGGCACTGGAGATCGTGGAAACCCTCGTGCCGGAGCCGATGACGGCCGTCAACGCGTCCGCCGCCGCCCTGTTTAGGTCGGTGTCTGGACCGAACGGCCGGCCCACCATCCTTTTCGATGAGATCGACACGGTCTTCGGCCCCAAGGCGGGCGACAACGAGGAACTGCGCGGGTTCCTCAACGCGGGTCACCGCCGGACCGGAGTGACCTACCGGTGCATCGGCGACGGCGGCAATCAGACCGTTCAGGCCTTCCCCTCGTACTGCGGCGTCGCGGTCGCCGGACTCGGGCACCTGCCCGACACGATCATGACCCGCTCGATCGTGATCCGGATGCGGCGCCGGGCACGCAACGAGCGCATCGAAGCGTTCCGCGCCCGTCTGCACGAGGCGGAAGGCCACAAGCTCCGCGAGCGGCTCGCCGAATGGGCCGAACACGCCCGCGGATTCGTCATGGGCGCATGGCCGGAGATGCCGGAGGGGGTCAGCGACCGCCCGGCGGACGTCTGGGAACCCCTGCTCGCCATCGCCGACGCGGCCGGCGGTGACTGGCCTACCAGGGCGCGCGAGGCATGCGTGATGTTGGTGACCGCGTCCAAGGCCAACGACAAAGGCAGTCTCGGCGTCCGGCTCTTGACCGACCTGCGCGATCACGTGTTGGTCGGTATTGACCGCCTGCCCACCATCGCCATCTTGGACCGGCTCAACGCGCTCGATGACGCGCCGTGGGCCGACCTGAACGGCAAGCCGCTCGACAGCCGGCGCCTGTCGAAGATGCTCGCGGAATACATGACGGCCGACACCGAGCCGATCGCCTCCCGCAACATCAAGACCGCCGGGAGCGTCCTCAAGGGCTACTACGCCACCGATCTGCACGACGCGTGGGGCCGCTACTGCCCCCCACCCCCGGAAAGTCCGCTACCTCCGCTACCGGGCACCGAAAGCGCGGCCTGACCAGCGATAACGCGGTAGCGGCAACCGCCCCCGGTTTCCGCTACCGCCCCGCTACCCATCCGCTACCGCTACCCCGTCCCGCTACCCCGAACAGGCACCTGACCTGCGCGGTAGCGGCGGTAGCGGAGGTAGCGCCCCCCAGAGGGACCCCCCGATGGCCTGAGGAGGCCTTGTATGACCATCGCTACTGACGACGCCGCCCCACCTGCCGAGGCGGATGACCCGACTCCCGTTCTCCTGACCGTTGAAGAAGCCGC
Organism: Streptomyces sp. NPDC096193; assembly: GCF_040302905.1. Lineage (NCBI taxonomy): Bacteria > Bacillati > Actinomycetota > Actinomycetes > Kitasatosporales > Streptomycetaceae > Streptomyces > Streptomyces sp. NPDC096193. The sequence continues at coordinate 105,723 of NZ_JBEOSJ010000009.1, forward strand.
CCGCTGCCTCCGCATCGGCCGGACCACCTGCTTCGCACTCATCCGCACCGGCGAGCTGGAGTCCATCGACATCGGCCGTCTCCGTCGCGTCCCCGCAGACGCACCCGCCGAATACCTCGCCCGCCGACGCGCGGCCCAGCGCGCCGCTTAACCACGCCCGGGGCGGCGGCACTCCCGGACAGGACAGCCCGCCGCCCCGGTCTCATCCCGACACATCGAGAATCAGGAGTCTGCCTGTGGCAGAGGAACAGAAGCGCACCCGACAGCCCAACGGCCGTAGCTCTATCTACCTGGGCAAAGACGGCAAGTGGCACGGCCGCGTCACGGTCGGCATCCGAGACGACGGCACGCCGGACCGGCGCCATGTCGAGCGGAAGACCCGCGCCGAAGTGACGGCCGCTGTACGTGAGTTGGAGAAGCAGCGCGATGCCAAGACGGTGCGGAAGCCGGGCAAGGCGTGGACGGTCAGGACGTGGCTGACGCACTGGATCGAGAACGTTGCGTTCCTCGCCGTCAACGACAACACGATGGTCGGGTACCGCGTCGCCGTGCGGAGGCACCTGATCCCCGGCTTGGGGGCTCACCGTCTCGACCGGCTCAAGCCCGAGCACATCGAGGTGCTCTACGCGAACATGCAGGCCAACGGCAGCAAGCCGGGGACCGCCCACCAGGTGCATCGCACGTTCCGGACTGCCCTCAATGAAGCCGTACGGCGAGGGCATCTCGGCAAGAACCCCGTTCAGTTGGCCAAGGCCCCGAAGACGGGGGAGTACGAGGTGGAGCCCTACAGCGTCCAAGAGGTACAGCGGTTGCTCAAGGCCGCTGACCAGCATCGCAACTCCGCACGGTGGGCCGTCGCCCTCGCCCTCGGACTGCGTCAAGGCGAGGTGTTGGGGCTGAAGTGGGAGGACGTGGACCTTGAGGGTGGGTTCCTCGTTGTCCGTCGTAGTCGCCACCGGCCGCAGTACGCCCACGGGTGCGCGGAGCCTTGCGGACGCAAGGCGGCCGGGTACTGCCCGGAGAGGTGGCGGACTAACCCGGAGTTGTCCACCACCAAGTCCCGCGCCGGCCGTCGTGCGGTCGGTCTCCCCGAACAGCTTGTTGACCTACTCGGTGCGCACCTCAAGGCGCAGGAAGCGGAGCGGCACGCGGCCGGGAAGCGCTGGGAGGAGAACGGCCTTATCTTCCCGGACGAACACGGTCGTAGTCCGTCCCACCGCCGGGACTGGTCAGAGTGGAAGGCCCTTCTGACAGAGGCGAAGGTCCGGGATGGCCGTTTGCACGACGCGCGCCACACGGCCGCGACGGTGCTCCTCATCCTCGGTGTCCCCGAGCGGGCGGTCATGGGGCTCATGGGGTGGTCGACCACCGCGATGGCCGCTCGGTATCAGCACATGGTCGACGCGGTGCGGACGGACATCGCGAGGCAGGTGGACGGTCTGATCTGGAAAGCCGAGAAGGAACGGCCCGACGATGACGACGGCGCGGCTGGAGTGTTTGTGCCAGCCGATTCATAGCAGGCGTCAAAGGCCACGCTCTTGAACCTGGTCATCCTCAGACTGTTGGGCGACCACTTGATCCAAGAGGTAGTCCCCGTCAAGAGCAACGCTCCTGCTGCTGTACCTCCGGTGAGCGGCTTGACCTGAGACTCCGAGTGCAGCGCCGATATCTGCCCAGGACACGCCCGAGTCTCTGCATCGGGCAATCTCCTTCAAGACGCGGAGTTCGGCAGCGGTTCGCAACTCACCTGCCAGCGATAGTCGCTCGGTGTGCGAGGTGGCGTTCCTCTCCTCGCTGATCCTTCGTACGGCGACGTGCATGAGCCTATCCGGGAAGTCGTCCTGCGAGTCGAGGGCTTTCTCCTGAGGGGGCGCCATCAACACATGTTGACACGCATGGAGTTCATACTCCGCTCGGTTCAACATAGTCGCAGGTCAGCGGCATTCGTCGCCAAAGTCGCGGCTGGCTAATGTCAGTGGCGCGGCCTACAGGGTCTTCGTCGGATACGGCGACGGCCCCCTGGTCCTAAGCAGGAGGCCGTCATCACCGTCAGTAACGTCGACATGCGGAGGTCAACATTTCCAACAACGGAGAGTCTAGGCGGCGGGCTGGAAGTCGTTCGGTATCGAAGGGCATCTGCCGAGTCAGCGCCCGTGGGCGCGCCCAACTCGCGGAGCATTCGGCGCGTCGCCACTTCGGGCGCCTTCTGCGCTCTGCTGGCGATGAGCTGGTCCGGGTGGTAGTCAAGGCGAGTCTGAGCGGTATCGGAACGCTCGCGCTCTACTGGTGGCACCACCACCGTTAGCAGGGGCTCGCGACGCGGTGACAGCTTGCCTGTGTCGCACAACTGAGACGGCAACTGAGACGGACGAGCGAAAGGGCGACACCCCGGGAGGGTGCCGCCCTTTCGTTTTGCCTGGTCAGGCGATGGAGGCCGTGGCGGGAATCGAACCCGCGTAACTCGCTTTGCAGGCGAGTCCCTGAACCACTCGGGTACACGGCCGTGTTTCTCATCTGCATCGACCGTAGGCCCGGCCCCCTCGCCGCTCAAGGGCGCAGCGCGGCCCGCAACACGACTGCCACACGGCGTTCATGGTCGTACGACCAAGGGACCAGCCAGGACCCGTCCAGCGACAGGGCTCACGATGGGCTATGCCCCTTACTGTGGGGAGCATGACCGTCCTCGAACCCCGTGACGCCGAGGTCACACCGCCCCTTCCCGCCGGCGTCGCGCCGTCCGACGACGGTGAGCGGGGCGGCGTCCTCGGCCGGACCCATCGTGCGCTCAGTGTCGGCATCGTCTCCGTCGTCCTGCTGATCGCCTTCGAGGCAACCGCCGTCGGTACCGCGATGCCCGTCGCCGCACACGAGCTGCACGGCATCGAGCTCTACGCCTTCGCCTTCTCCGCGTACTTCACCACCAGCCTCTTCGCCATGGTGCTCTCCGGGCAGTGGGCCGACCGGGACGGGCCGCTCCGGCCGCTCGCGACCGGGATGGCCGCCTTCGGAGCCGGGCTGCTGTTGTCGGGGACCGCGGGCACGATGTGGCTGTTCATCGTGGGGCGCGCGGTTCAGGGGCTCGGCGGCGGGCTCGTGATCGTCGCGCTGTACGTCGTCATCGGGCGCGCCTACTCCGAGCGGCTGCGGCCCGCCATCATGGCCGCCTTCGCCGCGAGCTGGGTGATCCCCTCGGTCGTGGGGCCGCTCGCGTCCGGCACGGTCACCGAACACCTCGGCTGGCGCTGGGTGTTCGTCGGCATCCCCGCCCTGGTCGTCTTCCCGCTGGCGCTCGCGCTGCCCGCGATCCGGCGGATGGCGTCCGGCCCCGCGGCTCCCGCCGGGCCGCGGCCCGTCTTCGACGGCCGTCGCATCCGGCTGGCGCTGGGCATCTCCGTGGGTGCCGGACTGCTCCAGTACGCGGCTCAGGACCTGCGCTGGCTCTCGCTCGTGCCGGCCGCGGCGGGCGCCGCCCTGCTGGTTCCGGCGGTGCTCGGTCTGCTGCCGCCGGGGACGTACCGCGCGGCGCGCGGGCTTCCCTCCGTCGTCCTGCTGCGGGGCATCGCCGCGGGTTCCTTCATCGCGGCCGAGTCCTTTGTCCCCCTGATGCTGGTGACCCAGCGCGGGCTGTCGCCGACGATGGCCGGCCTCTCGCTCGCGGTGGGCGGCGCGACCTGGGCGCTCGGTTCGTACGTACAGTCCCGGCCACGGCTCGAACCGCACCGGGAGCGGCTGATGCTGACCGGCATGGCCCTGGTCGCGGCCTCGATCGCCGCGGCGCCGAGCGTGCTGATCCCGCAGGTCCCCGTCTGGATCGTCGGTGTCGCCTGGGCGTTCGGCTGCTTCGGCATGGGCATGGTGATCGCTTCCACGAGTGTGCTGCTGCTGAAGCTGTCGGCACCTGCGGAGGCCGGCGCGAACTCGGCGGCCCTCCAGATCTCGGACGGTCTGTCGAACGTGCTGCTGCTGGCGATCGGCGGTGCGGCGTTCGCGGCACTGGGCGGCGGCTCGGTCGCCGGCCACGGTGTCTCGGTGGCGGGCTCGCACCCGGCGGCGTTCGCGGCGGTGTTCCTTCCCATGGCCGCCGTCGCGCTGGTCGGGGCCTGGGTGGGGACCCGGCTCGGGGAACGGTGAGGGCGGTGCGGGGACCGGCGGAAAGGCCCTTTCGTACGCCCCCGTACCCGCGGCGCGCCCGCGACCCGCACGGCTCACGCCCGCTGTGAGTCACATCTCAACACCCACTTCCCCGGCCCCGTCCCCCTCAGCCCGCACCCGTGACACCGGTAGGGTGGCCCGGTTGTCATATCTGGACGAGCGGCGAACCGGAGATCGTGACTACTACCGCCTCCCACTCCCATCACCTCTCACCCGCCTTTCCCGGGCGTGCTCCGTGGGGTACCGCCAACAAGCTGCGCGCCTGGCAGCAAGGGGCCATGGAGAGGTATCTCCAGGAGCAGCCGCGTGACTTCCTCGCGGTCGCCACCCCCGGCGCCGGCAAGACGACCTTCGCGCTCACCCTCGCGTCCTGGCTGCTGCACCACCATGTCGTCCAGCAGGTGACGGTGGTCGCGCCGACCGAGCATCTGAAGAAGCAGTGGGCGGCCGCGGCCGCGCGGATAGGGATCAAGCTCGACCCCGACTACAGCGCCGGACCGCTCAGCAAGGACTACCAAGGCGTCGCCGTGACGTACGCCGGTGTCGGCGTACGCCCGATGCTGCACCGCAACCGCTGCGAGCAGCGCAAGACCCTCGTCATCCTCGACGAGATCCACCACGCCGGTGACTCCAAGTCCTGGGGCGAGGCCTGCCTGGAGGCCTTCGACCCGGCGACCCGACGTCTCGCCCTCACCGGTACGCCCTTCCGGTCCGACACCAACCCGATCCCCTTCGTCACGTACGAGGAAGGCAACGACGGCATCCGGCGGTCCTCCGCCGACTACACGTACGGCTACGGCAACGCCCTCGCCGACGGAGTCGTCAGGCCCGTCATATTCCTCAGCTACAGCGGCAACATGCGCTGGCGCACCAAGGCCGGCGACGAGATCGCGGCGCGGCTCGGCGAGCCGATGACGAAGGACGCCATCTCGCAGGCCTGGCGCACCGCGCTCGACGCGCGTGGCGAGTGGATGCCGAACGTGCTGCGCGCGGCCGACCAGCGCCTGGGCGAGGTGCGGAAGTCCATCCCCGACGCCGGCGGCCTCGTCATCGCCTCGGACCAGGACTCGGCGCGCGCGTACGCCAAGCTCATCCGCGAGATCACGGGGACGAAGGCGACCGTCGTCCTGTCCGACGACACCGGCTCCTCCAAACGCATCGACGACTTCAGCGAGGGCACCGACCGCTGGATGGTCGCGGTCCGCATGGTGTCCGAAGGCGTCGACGTGCCGCGTCTGGCCGTCGGCGTGTACGCCACCACCATCTCGACGCCCCTCTTCTTCGCCCAGGCCGTCGGCCGTTTCGTGCGGTCGCGACGCCGGGGCGAGACCGCTTCGGTGTTCCTGCCGACGATTCCGATGCTGCTCGGCTTCGCCAACGAGATGGAGGTCGAGCGCGACCACGTCCTCGACAAGCCGAAGAAGGAGGGCGAGGAGGATCCGTACGCCGAGTCCGAGCAGGAGATGGACGACGCGAACAAGCAGCAGGACGAGGACACCGGCGAGCAGGACATGCTGCCGTTCGAGGCGCTGGAGTCCGACGCCGTCTTCGACCGGGTGATGTACAACGGCGCCGAGTTCGGCATGCAGGCGCACCCGGGGAGCGAGGAGGAGCAGGACTACCTCGGCATCCCGGGCCTGCTCGAACCCGACCAGGTCCAGATGCTGCTCCAGAAGCGACAGGCACGGCAGATCGCGCACAGCCGCAAGAAGCCGGACGAGGAGGCCGACCTCCTGGAGCTGCCCGCCGAGCGGCGGCCGATCGTCTCGCACAAGGAACTGCTGGAGCTGCGCAAGCAGTTGAACACCATGGTCGGCGCCTACGTCCACCAGAGCGGCAAGCCCCACGGAGTCATCCACACCGAGCTGCGGCGGGTGTGCGGCGGACCGCCGAGCGCGGAGGCGACGGCCGGGCAGATCCGGGAACGGATCAAGAAGGTCCAGGAATGGGCGACGCGAATGCGGTGAGGCGGGTGCCTCCCCGTACTCCGCCAATGGCCAGCGCTCCGGTGCCTGTCCGGGCTCCAGTGCCCGTTCATGGGCGGGCGCCTGTCGGCCGTCCGGCACCTGTCCGTACGCGCTGAACACTCCCTCGGGCCACCCTCGTCCAACTCCCTCCCCGCGCCCCGGCCCGTGGTTCCGGTGCGCGGCCCCCGTTCTGTTGCGCGCCCGGATTCTGGACGAGGTCTTCCGCTGAGCGGACCATCTCGCTACTGTCCCGGCAACGCATACGCCCCGTGGCAGCGCCGCCGCGGAGCGCAGCCGGCGTGCCATGGCCTGCCGGCGGCCTCTGGGTGCGACGCCGACGGGACCGGCGTCAGCTGTTGCCGTACGGAAGGCCGCCGTCACTTCACTCCGAAGGAGAGGGCGTTGTGACCGCGGAGACCTCCCAGACGCTCGACCGGGGACTACGAGTCCTCAAGCTGCTCGCCGACACCGATCACGGCCTCACCGTCACCGAGCTGTCCAACAAGCTCGGCGTCAACCGCACGGTTGTGTACCGGCTGCTCGCCACGCTCGAACAGCACGCACTCGTCCGCCGCGACCTCGGCGGCCGGGCCCGGGTGGGCCTCGGCGTGCTGCGCCTGGGTCGCCAGGTGCACCCGCTGGTACGGGAGGCGGCGATGCCGGCGCTGCGTTCGCTGGCGGAGGACATAGGCGCCACCGCGCATCTCACCCTGGTCGACGGCGCGGAGGCGCTGGCGGTCGCGGTCGTCGAACCGACGTGGACGGACTACCACGTGGCCTACCGCGCGGGGTTCCGCCACCCGCTGGACCGGGGCGCCGCGGGCAAGGCGATCCTGGCGGCCCGCCAGGGGAACGCCAAGGAGGCCGGTTACACGCTCACCCACGGCGAGCTGGAAGCCGGGGCGAGCGGGGCAGCGGCGGCGCTCGTGGGGGTGACGGGGATAGAGGGGAGCGTGGGTGTGGTGATGCTCGCGGACTCGGTCCCGGAGAGAGTGGGGCCACGCGTGGTCGACGCGGCGAGGGAAGTGGCGGACGCGCTGCGCTGACGCGGGTGCGGGTAGGCCGTCCGGTCCGGTCCCAGCGCCGACGCGGCGAGGGAAGTGGCCGACGCGCGCTGCGCTGACGCGGGTGCCGCAGTACCGCTTGGTCCCGGGGCCGGTCCCGGTCCCGGCGCGATGAGCGAAGCGGGCGTACACGGGCGCTCACCGCGGCACCGGAACCGTCCGCGCGCTGCCGCGACAAGGGCGTAGCCCTACCCCGGCGCCGCACGGAACGGTCCGGTTCGGGCGCGGCGGTCCGGGTGCGCCCCGGAGCGGGGAAGCGCGCCCAGATACATTGGCGCCGTGCTCTCCAGTCTCACGCGTCACCGCGCTGTCCTCGTCTGCGCCCTGCCCGTCGTCGCGCTCCTCGCCGTCGCGGGCCTCGCGCCGCTGCCGTACGCCGTCGCGCAGCCCGGCTCCACCGCGAACGTGCTGGGGAGCGACAAGGGCAAGCCGGTCATCACCATCAGCGGGGCGCCCGTCCGCAAGACGTCCGGTGAGCTGCGGATGACGACCATCCTCGCGACCGGGCCATCAGCCGACGTCTTCCTCGGAGACGTCGTCGACAGCTGGTTCCGGACCGACCGGGCCGTCATGCCCCGGGACTCCGTCTATCCCGCGGGCAAGTCGGACAACGAGGTCGAGCGGCGCAATCTCGAGGACATGGTGAAGTCGCAGGACGCCGCCTCGCAGGCCGCGCTCCACTATCTCGGCGAGGACCCGGCGAAGGTGAAGGTCACACTGGAGCTCGCCGACATCGGCGGGCCCAGTGCCGGGCTGCTGTTCTCGCTCGGTGTCGTGGACAAGATCGACGGTGACGGCGCCGGTGGCGACCTCACCGGCGGACGCACCATCGCCGGTACGGGCACGATCACCGCGGACGGCAAGGTCGGCGCCGTCGGCGGGGTCTCGCTGAAGACGCAGGCGGCGCGGCGCGACGGTGCGACCGTCTTCCTCGTGCCGAAGGGGGAGTGCTCGGACGCTCAGGCCGAGCTGCCCAAGGGGCTGCGGCTGATCCCCGTCACGACTCTGAAGGGCACCGTGGAATCGCTTCGGGCTCTGAACAAGGGCGCGAAGGTCCCTTCCTGCTGACCTGTTCCGCCGGGCGGGGCTGCTCGGCCGGGCCTTGCCGGTCCGCAGGGGCTTGCCGGTCCACTGTGCGTTGCCGGTCCGCGGGCCGGGGTGCCTCGGGCGGTGGCGCGTCCATCTCCCGCCACGCCGGAAAGAGGGCCGGGGCCAGTGTGGCGAGGAAGTAGAGCGCGCCGAGCGTCAGCATCGCGGCCGGCAGGCCCGACCGCTCGACGACGAACCCCGCCGCCAGTCCGCCGAGCGGTGTCGTCAGCAGCACCCCGGCCGTGCTCACGCCCGCGACCCGGCTGCGCAGTTCGTCCGGCACGCGTTCGTACATGACCGTCGTCAGAATCGGGTTGAGCATGCCCGCCCCGAGTCCGCCGATCGCCATGGTCACGGCCAGCGGCACCGTACCGTCCACCAGGGCCGCCACCGCGAACCGTGGAAGTCCGCAGAGGAGGAACGCCGCGGTGAAGAGGGCCCGCCGGGGGAAGCGGTGGCCGATCGCCCCGTACAGCAGCGCGCCGAGCAGAGCGCAGCCCGCGAAGACGGCGACGAGCAGCCCGAGATGGCCCGGGCCGCCGAGGTTGTCCTTGGCGTGTACCGGCAGGAGCACCGAACTCCAGCCCTGGTCCAGCCCGTTGGTGAGCATCACCATCAGCATGACGGCCAGCAGCAGCCGGTGGCGGACGAGGAAGGCGCAGCCCTCGCGCAGTTCGCGGCGATAGGCCGCGAGCGAGACGGGGGCGGACGCCCTGCGGGGTTCGGCCGCGCCGAGTCCGCGGACACCCAGGGCGACGAGCAGGGCCGATACGCCGAAGGTCGCGGCGTCCAGCAGCAGGACGGCCTCGGCGTCGGTGAGCGCGATCAGTACCCCCGCGAGTGCGGCACCTGCCATGCGTGCGCCCCTCGACACGGCGTCGAAGAGGCTCGCGGCCCGGGACAGCGGGGTCCCGGCGGCCTTCGCGAGGTCGGGTACGAGGACGTAGCGCGAGGTCTCTCCGGGTGCGTGGAAGAGGCCGGTGAGGGCCATGAGCGCGCACAGCATCCAGAAGGCGAGCACGCCGGCGTAGTGCAGCAGCGGGATCGCCGCGACGGCGATGGCGCAGATCAGGTCGGAGGCGATGCTCACCCGTCGGCGGCCGATGCGGTCGATGACCGGCCCGCCGGTGAGGGCGGACACGACGACCGGCAGGGTGGCGCAGAAGGCGACCAGACCTGCCCTGGACGGGCTGCCCGTGGTCTCCAGCGCGAACCACGGGACGCCGATGAGGGTGAGTGAACTGCCCGCGATGGAAACGGCGTTGGCGGCCAGCACGGCGGCGAGCGGCCGACGCCCCGCGCCGCCCGTCCTCTCCTCACTGCCTCCGGGTCGCGGACGGCGATCTCCCTGGCTCGCGGCGGTCGTACGCGAGTCCCCCCGCCCCGTCACGCGATGCGCGCGGATCGCTGCGGAGCCCCCTGCACCAGCCGCAGACCGCATGCGACCAGCGTCCAGCCCAACCGGCTGCGCAGGGTTGCCGTCGCCTGGCCGGGCGTGAACGACGCGGCCTCGGCTTGCAGTTGGCGTGCACGGTCCTCGTGCAGGAGCCGATGTATCTCGGGATTCATGCCGGATGTCCCTTCGGGCGGTGGTGCGCGGAAAGGAGTGCGGGTCGGCGGTCAGTGCGGATCGCGCCGGTCAGGTCGTCGACCGCGGGAAGGAGTGCGGGGCCCCTCGGTCAGGTTGTCGACCGCGGGAAGGAGTGGAGGTGCATACGGACCTGCGCGACGTCCTCGGCCTCCGGGGCGGGCGTCAGATCGCGGTAGCTCTCGATGACCGCGTGCAGCTTCTCGTTGAGCTCTCTCGCCTGGGCGGGCGTGAGGCGGAGGGTGAAGTCGCTGAGGTCGGAGCTGCGGCGCCAGTCCTCCGGCCACTCCCGCGATGTGCCGAGCCAGGTGCCGACCTCCTCGGTGTGGTGGGTGGCGACCTCATGCATAAAGAGGTCGGCCGCCCCGCGCACCGCGGGATCGGGGTCGCTGTAGAGGGAGTCGTCGAACATCGTGCCCTCGGCCGCAGCCCGCCACCATCGCTCGCGGCCCTTGCCGCGTTCGGGGTCGTCCTCGACGAAGCCGTGAGCGGCGAGCTGGCGCAGGTGGTAGCTGGTCGAACCGCTCGACTCGCCCAGCCGCTCGGCCAGTTGGGAGGCAGTGGCGGGTCCGTCGTGGCGCAGTGTCTTGAGCAGGCGCATCCGCAGGGGATGGGCGAGACCGCGCAGGGATCGCGGATCGAGATGGCGGATCGCGCGGGGGTCGGGCTCGGTCATGGTTGCAAAGGTAGCTTTGCAACCAGATGCTTGCAAGCACTTCTTTGCAAAGAGTGCTTGGTACGTATCTGCCGCATCCATGGGCTCAGTCCGGCCCGCCGCGCGCCACCCCCGCCACCCTCGCCCGCCACCCCGTGCCCCCGTCGCGCCCACTCGGCCCCGCCCGGCCCCCACGCCCTACCCCTCCTTGATGAATCCCTCCTCGATCAGCCAGTCCTTCGCCACCTCGTGCGGGTCCTCGCCCTCCACGTCCACCTTGGCGTTCAGTTCCTGGGCGATCGCCGTCGTCAGCCGCGCGCTCAGGGGGTTCAGCAGGCCGGCGATCGCCGGCCACGCCTCGATCGTGGCGGTGTGGATCACGGGGGCGGCGTTGTAGTTGGGGAAGAAGCGCTTGTTGTCCTGGAGCGTGTCGAGGTTCAGCGACTTGATCCGGCCGTCCGTCGTGTACGCCTCGCCCAGCAGGCAGGAGTCGGACTTGGAGACCTGGGTGTAGATGATCCCGGCGTCCATCTTCCGGATGTTGCCCGCCGGGATCTTCATCCCGTACGCCCTCTCCATACCCAGCAGTCCGTCCTCGCGGGCCGCGAACTCGTTCTCCACGCACACCGTCACCGCCGACGGGTCCCTCTGCGACAGCGCGGCGACGTCCGACAGCGTCCTGAGCCGGTACGTGGCGTTGTTCTTCTTGCTGATCGCCAGCGTGTACGTGTTGTTGAGCCGGGACTGCGGCAGCCAGGTGACACCGGTCCGCCGGTCCTCGTCCCGCACCGCCTCCCACTGCTGCTGCGGATCGACGATGGGCTTCTCGTGGCCGAGATAGGTGATCCAGGCCGTGCCGGTGTAGTCGTACATCGCGTCCGCGTCGCCGTTGATGATCGCCTCGCGGGCGCTGATCGAGCCGGGCAGATTCGTCCGGTCCAGCACCTCGGCGCCGGCCGCCTTGAAGATCAGGCCGATCATCTGGCCCAGGACGATGTTCTCGCTGAAGTTCTTCGACGCGACCGTCAGGGACGCGCCCTTGAGCGGTTCGCCCCGGCCGACCGAACCCGGCACCACGTTGTCCACGAGCGGCGAGCCGCTCTTGAGGCCGCAGCCGGCGAGCACCAGGCCGAGGGCGACGGCGCCGGCCAGCGACGTCCGCAGAGACGGTCGTGTCCTCACGGATGCCCGGGTCGCCGGAGACGTCCTCGGCGTAACCCGTGTCGTGTGACGCCTGCGCGAAAACCGCATCAGCCCTCCAGTCCGCGCGGCGTCAGCATCAGTTCCGCCAGCGAGGCCAGCCAGTCCACCATCAGGGCCAGCGCCACCGTGAGCACCGATCCGATGATCAGGACCGGCATCCGCTGGGTCTGGATGCCCGAGGTGATCAGGTCGCCGAGGCCCCCGCCGCCGCCGAAGGTGGCCAGCGTCGCCGTGCCGACGTTGAGGACGAGCGCGGTGCGCACTCCGGCGAGGATCAGCGGTACGGCGAGCGGCAGTTCGACCTTCCGCAGCGTCCCCATCGCGGACATCCCGATCCCTCGCGACGCTTCCACCAGTTGCGGGTCGATCGCCTTCAGACCGGCCACCGTGTTGGACAGCACCGGCAGCACCGCGTAGATCACCATGCCGGTGATCGCGGTGGACGGGCCGATGCCGAGCCAGATGACCAGCAGCGCCAACAGGCCGATCGCCGGGGTCGCCTGGCCGATGTTGGCGACCGCGGTGACACCCGGCGCCACCCTGCTGAAACCGCGCCGGGTGAGCGCGATGCCGAGCGGGATGGCGATGATCAGCACCCAGAAGGTGGAGATCGCGGTCAACTGGATGTGCTGCCACAGCCGCAGCTGGACATTGCCGCCGGACAGCGAGTTCCGCGCGATCACGTCGAGGTGGACGCTGGAGACCCACAGCCAGGTCGCCAGCAGGACCAGGGCGACCACGGACGGCAGGAACACCAGCTGCTGCCAGGTGATACGCCGCCGGGGCGCGGCCGGCGGGGGAGCGGGCTCCTCCTCCTCGTCGCGGAACGCATGGCCCTTGACGTCGTGTTCGCCCGGCGGGCGCTCCGGAGCCGTACTCATCCGCCGCCCTCCAGCTCCTGTTCCGTGCGGTGGTGGCGCAGTTCCTCCAGATGGTGCTGGTGCTCGATGGCCGCCAGCCGGTCGGCCTCCAGCAGCTCCTGCACGGAGTTCATCAGCGTCTCCATGTCGACCACGCCGATGAACTCGCCGCGCCGCCCGGTCACCGCCACCCGCCCGCCGGAGTCGGTCAGTACGGCCTCCAGCGCGTCGTGCAGGGTCGCGTCCCGGGTCACCGTGTCGTGCACCAGCTGCCCCGCACGGGCCAGCGAGCCCTTGGCACGCATCAGGTCACCGCGTCGGAGCCACTTGTAGGGCCGCCCCCGCCGGTCCAGCATCAGCAGCTCGTTGTGCAGCTCGGTGCGGAGCCGGTTGAAGATGGACTGGAGCGGGTCGTTCACGGTCACGGTCGGGAAGTCCGCGATCTCGACGTCCCGTACACGGGTGAGGTTGAGCCTCTTGAGCGCCGCGCCCGCGCCCACGAATCCGGAGACGAAGTCGTCGGCAGGATTGGTGAGGATCGCCTCCGGGGTGTCGAACTGCGCGATGTGCGAGTGCTCGCGCAGCACCGCGATCCGGTCGCCGAGCTTGATCGCCTCGTCGAAGTCGTGGGTGACGAAGACGATCGTCTTGTGCAACTCGTGCTGGAGCCGGATCAGTTCGTCCTGGAGATGGTCGCGGGTGATCGGATCGACGGCGCCGAACGGCTCGTCCATCAGCAGGACCGGCGGATCCGCCGCGAGCGCCCGCGCGACGCCCACGCGCTGCTGCTGCCCGCCGGACAGCTGGCGCGGATAGCGGCCGTGGAACTCGCGCGGGTCGAGTCCGACCAGGTCGAGCATCTCCTCGACCCGGCCTCGCACCTTCGGCTTCGCCCAGCCGAGCATCTTCGGTACGAGCGCGATGTTCTCCGCGACCGTCATGTGCGGGAAGAGGCCGGAGGACTGGATCGCGTAGCCGATCGTGCGCCGCAGCTTCACCGGGTCCATGTCGGTGACGTCGTCGTCGCCGATCCTGATGCGCCCCGACGACGGCTCGATCAGCCGGTTGATCATCTTCAGGGTGGTCGACTTCCCGCAGCCCGAGGGGCCGACGAGGATCACCGTCTCGCCCGGCTTGATGTCCATCGAGACGTTGTCGACGGCCGGGTTCGGGTTGCCGGGGTAGCGCTTGCTCAGGTTCTCCAGCTGGATCCCCGCGCCGGATGTCTCAGTCACGGATCCCCCTGGAGATGGTCAGGCGCCCGATCAGGACGTACGCCGCGTCGAAGAGCAGCGCGAGGATGACGATGCCGATGGTGCCCGCGAGCACCTGGTTGATGGCGTTGGCACTGCCCAGCGAGGCGATGCCGCGGAAGATCTCGTTGCCGAGGCCCGGCCCCGAGGCGTACGCGGCGATGGCGGCGATTCCCATCAGCATCTGCGTGGAGACCCGGATGCCGGTGAGGATCGGCGGCCAGGCGAGCGGCAGCTCCACCCGCAGCAGCCGGGCGGTACGGGACATGCCGATGCCCTTGGCCGCGTCCACCAGCGACGGGTCGACGCCGCGCAGTCCCACGATGGAGTTCCGCACGATCGGCAGCAGCCCGTACAGCGTGAGGGCGATGACGGTGGGCGGCACGCCCAGGCCCACCAGCGGGATCAGCAGGCCGATGAGGGCGAGGGAGGGGATGGTCAGGAAGGTGGCCGTGGAGGTGATGGCGAGGTTGCCGCCCCAGGTGCTGCGGTAAGTCACGGCGCCGATCAGGATGCCCAGGACGGTGGCGACCACCATGCACTGGAAGACGGCGCTGACGTGCTGATAGGCGTCCGTGAGCAACTGCTGGTGCCGGGTGGCCACATACTCCCAGAAGCTCACGCGCGCTCCACTCAGCCTGGTTCGTCCTCCGCGGCCTGCTCCACCAGCGGGATGATCCGCAGCGGTACGGGGTTCTCCATGACGATCGCCGTGGAGGCCCGCACGATGCCATCAAAACCGACAACCCGGTCGATCACCCGTTGAAGATCGGCGTTGGACCGCGCCACCAGACGGCAGAGCATGTCGCCGTGCCCGGTGGTCGTGTGCAGCTCCAGCACCTCGGGAACACCCGTCAAATGGGCCCTGACGTCGGCGCCTTGGCCCTGCTTGATCTCCAGCGTCGCGAAGGCGGTGACGGGGTAGCCGAGGGCCGCGGGGTCGACGTCGGGACCCAGTCCGCGGATGACTCCATTCGACTGAAGACGGTCGAGCCGGGCCTGCACGGTGCCGCGGGCGACCCCCAGCCGTCGGGACGCCTCCAGCACGCCGATACGCGGCTCGCGGGCCAGCAGCACGATGAGCCGGCCGTCCAGATGATCGATCGCCATGGCGCACCCCCGGGATGGGCATCCTGTACAGAAAGCCCCCTCATACTGCTCTCGGGCTGTGCAGATTGACCAGGGGAATCACAAACTATTGCGCACCTTGTGGAACGGAGGGAGCCTGCGGTCATGACTGAGACCATCAAGCACCCGACCACCGCGCGCGAGGCCGACCCCTTCCCGGTCAAGGGAATGGACGCGGTCGTCTTCGCCGTCGGCAACGCCAAGCAGGCCGCCCACTACTACTCGACCGCCTTCGGCATGAAGGTCGTCGCCTACTCCGGTCCGGAGAACGGCAACCGCGAGACGGCGAGCTATGTGCTGGAGAACGGCGGGGCGCGCTTCGTCCTCACCTCCGTCATCAAGGCCTCGACCGAGTGGGGCGCGTTCCTGGCCGGTCATGTCGCCGAGCACGGCGACGGCGTCATCGACCTGGCCATCGAGGTGCCGGACGCCCGGGCCGCGTACGCGTACGCCACCGAGCACGGTGCCCGCGGCATCACCGAGCCCTACGAGATCAAGGACGAGCACGGCACGGTCGTCCTCGCCGCGATCGCGACGTACGGCAAGACCCGGCACACCCTGGTCGACCGCTCCGGCTACGACGGCCCCTACCTGCCGGGTTACGTGGCCACCGCCCCGATGGTCGAGCCGCCCGCCAAGCGCACCTTCCAGGCCATCGACCACTGCGTCGGCAACGTCGAACTCGGCAGAATGAACGAGTGGGTGGCCTTCTACAACAAGGTCATGGGCTTCACCAACATGAAGGAGTTCGTGGGCGACGACATCGCCACCGAGTACTCCGCGCTCATGTCGAAGGTCGTCGCCGACGGCACCCTGAAGGTGAAGTTCCCGATCAACGAGCCGGCGATCGCGAAGAAGAAGTCGCAGATCGACGAGTACCTCGAGTTCTACGGCGGCGCCGGCGTCCAGCACATCGCGCTCGCCACGAACGACATCGTCTCCTCGGTACGGACCATGCGGGCGGCCGGAGTCCAGTTCCTCGACACCCCCGACTCGTACTACGACACCCTCGGCGAGTGGGCCGGCGAGACCCGGGTGCCGGTCGAGACCCTGCGCGAGCTGAAGATCCTCGTCGACCGCGACGAGGACGGCTACCTGCTGCAGATCTTCACCAAGCCGGTCCAGGACCGGCCCACCGTCTTCTTCGAAATGATCGAGCGGCACGGCTCGATGGGCTTCGGCAAGGGCAACTTCAAGGCGCTCTTCGAGGCGATCGAGCGCGAGCAGGAGAAGCGCGGCAACCTCTGAGCCGACGGCGATCCCGGTACGGGATCCCCGATCCGGACCGTCCCGGTGCCGGACGGGCCTGCACAGCAGGCCTGTCCGGCACTTCGTGCCTCGGGACCGCGTCCGACTGCTTACGATCGCGGCGTGAGCGCACATGTCATGGTCGCCGAGGACGACGAGAAGCAGGCCGAACTGGTCCGCCGCTATCTGGAACGCGAGGGCCACACGGTCACGCTCGTACGCGACGGCCGCGCCGCCGTCGAGGAGATCCGCCGCAGAGCGCCCGACCTGCTCGTCCTCGACGTGATGATGCCGAAGACCGACGGCCTGGACGTACTGCGCATCCTGCGGGCGGAGACGTACGAACTGCCGGTGCTGATGCTCACCGCCCGCTCCACCGAGGACGATCTGCTGCTCGGCCTCGACCTCGGGGCCGACGACTACATGACCAAGCCCTACAGCCCGCGCGAACTGATGGCCCGGGTCCGTACGCTGCTGCGCCGGACCCGCCCGCCCGCCGCGCGCCCGGCGGCGGAGCCCGTCCTCGCGGTGGGCACCCTCGTCGTCGACCCGCACCGCCACGAGGTGAGCGTCGACGGCGAACGCGTCGAGTGCACCCCCGGAGAGTTCCGCATCCTCGCCGCGATGGCCGCCGAGCCGGGACGCGTCTTCACCCGGCAGCGGCTCCTGGAGGAACTGCACGGCTACGCCCGCTACATCGGCGACCGGACCGTCGACGTGCACATCATGAACCTGCGCAAGAAGATCGAGCCCGCCCCGCGGCGGCCCGCCCGCCTCCTGACCGTCTTCGGCGTCGGCTACAAGCTCGCGGACCCGGCGAAGAGTGCCGGCCGTGCGGTCTCGTAGCCGGGAGCGGCGTCCCGGCCGCAGCGGGCGGCGGCTGCCGTTGCGCAAGAGTCTGCTGGGCCGCCTGCTCGCCGTCTCCGCGCTGGTGGCCGCCTGTTCGGTGGCGGCGACCGCCTGGCTGGCCGTGCAGACCACCTCCGGTGCCATCAAGCAGGAGCAGGGCCAGAACCTCACCGACGACGCCCGGATCTACCACGCGCTGCTCGGCCGCGCGGCGACGCACGCCCAGTGGGACGGTGTCGAGCCGACCGTACGGGCACTGGCCCGGCAGTACGGCCGCCGTATCGCGCTGACCACACCGAGCCGCGCCCCCATCGCCGACTCCGCGACCGAACAGACGCCGCCGGCGTTGCCGCCCCAGCCCGCCGCCGTCGTCGACCCGCTCTCCGCGGACAGCGCCCTCACCCCCGCGACCGAGCAGAGCGGCGGCGACCCGGCGGACCGTATCGACCCGCGTGCGGTGGGACCGTTCCGGCTGCCCGCCGCCGAAGGGGCACAGCTGAAGAGGACCGCCGACCGGGTCGTCAGCTGCCTGCGCGAGTACGGACTGGCCTCGGACATCCTGCGAACTCCCAGCGGCCGCCCCCGTATCCAGGTCGTCGGCAACGACATCGACCGGATCGAGGGCACCCGCTGCCCGCTCGACGCACTCGACGAGCCCACCCCCAGCGAACGCACCGCGCTCGCCACCCTCGACAAACTGGCCGACGCCTGCCTCGACCGGCAGGGCCGCGCGGGCGTCCGGCTCGGCCTGGACCTGTCCTGGAAGCGCGACACCGAGGCACGGCCGGTTCCGCGGCAGGACGCGTCCCCCGGCGTACTGCCCGCCCCGAGCCGGCCCGTGCCGGCCGAGCCCGCCCCCGTCGTACGCGGCCAAGCGGGCAGCCTGGAGGACCGGGCCATCGCCTCCTGCGTGGGCACCGCCCGGCGCGAACAGCTCAGCTCCTACGTCTCCTCGCCCGCGCTGCTGTTCATCGGCGACTCCGACAGCACGACCGTCCCCGGCTTCGACCTCTCCCCGGCGAACACCGCACGCATCGCGGGCGCCGCCGCCCTCGTCCTCGCACTGACCGTCGGTGCCTCCCTGCTGGCCGCCACCCGCCTCGTACGGCCGCTGCACGCGCTGACCGGAGCCGCGCAGCGGATGAAGGACGGCGAGACGACGGCGCCGGTGGCGGTCACCGCGGACAACGAGATCGGGCGGCTGGCCGCGGCGTTCAACGACATGTCCGCCCACCGCGCCCGGCTGGAGACCCAGCGCCGGGCCATGGTCAGCGACGTCGCGCACGAACTGCGCACTCCGCTGAGCAACATCCGCGGCTGGCTGGAGGCGGCCGAGGACGGACTCGCCGACCCCGACCCGGCGTTCGTGTCCTCGCTGCTGGAGGAGGCGGTGCAGCTCCAGCACATCATCGACGACCTCCAGGACCTGGCGGAGGCGGACGCGGGCGCCTTGCGTCTGCACCTCGAACCGGTACGGATCGACGAACTCCTCGCCCAGGTCGCGGCCGCCCATCAGGCACGGGCGGAGACCGCCGGCGTCACGCTGAGCGTCTCGGTGCCCGAAGGCACGCCGGCGCCGGCCGCGGACCCGGTGCGGCTGCGGCAGGCCGTCGGCAATCTCGTCTCCAACGCCTTGCGGCACACCGGGCCCGGCGGCACCGTCGCCCTGCGCGCCCGGGCTTCGGACGGCGGGGACGAGGTGGCCGTGGAGGTCGCCGACACCGGCAGCGGCATCCCGGCGGACGACCTGCCGTACGTCTTCGACCGCTTCTGGCGCGCGGAGAAATCGCGCAGCCGGCGCACCGGCGGCAGCGGTCTCGGACTGGCGATCGTGCGCAAGCTGGCGGAAGGGCACGGCGGTTCGGCGGAGGCGGCCAGCACGGAGGGGCAGGGATCGGTGTTCACGCTCCGGCTCCCGGTGAGCCCCGGGGCGCCGGGCCGGCGGGAGGGTTCCCGGCAGCCCTGATACGCCCCTCACAGCGATCTGACAGCTTCCTCACAACTTCAGGACAGCCTGACGCCCATGCCCGGACGCCGCGTTGCGACGCCGTCCCGGCATCCCTGGTCCGAGCTGGAATGGAGCCATACTCATGTCCCACCGTCTGTCTCTGCGCGCCCTCGCCGTCGCCACCGCCGCGACCGCGGCAGTGATCGTCCCGGCCGGCGGCGCCTTCGCCGACTCGACCCCCGCCCCCGCCCTGCCGACCGCGGACCGCACCTCGCAGCCGGTACGCGAGGCGGCCCCCACCCCCGCCCCGGCGCAGGAGCGGTCCGGTCGTGTGCCGCGTGGTGGTGTCGACGCGGGTGACAAGCCCGCCCCGGCGCAGGAGCGGTCCGGTCGTCTGCCGCGCGGTGGTGTCGACGCGGGGGAGCGGCCCGCCGGCACCGGGAGCGGCAACAGCACCGCTCTCGCCGGATCGGCGGCCGGAGTCGCGTTGCTCGCGGGCGCCGGCGCCGTCGTGATCCGCCGTCGTGCGGCGGGCCGCCGCCACGGCTGACCCACCCCACCGCGGGGGCGGCCGCCAATCACGGCGCCGCCCCCGCGGACCCCTGCCGCCTCAGGAGTTCCGATGACCCCGCCGCACCGTCCCGGTCAGCACCCTCCCGGTCAGCACCCTCCCGGTCAGCACCGTCCCGGTCAGCACGCCTTCGAGCCGGGGCGGACCGGCGCGTCCCCCGCGCCCGCCCGTCCTCTTCTCGCCGTCCTCGCCGTCCTCGCCGTCCTCGGCGCCCTCGCCCTTCTCGCCGCCGTCACCGGCTGCTCCGCGGCGGCCGACGAGGCCCCGGCCACGGGCACACCGCGCGCCTCCGCGACAGCGACCGCCGACCCCGCCCGTCAGCACAAGGCCGACCCCGCCCGGAAGCGGAAAGCCGACCCCGTGGAGGTGAGCATCCCCTCGATCGGCGTGACCGGTCCGCTGATGCGGCTCGGCCTCAATCGGGACGGCACCGTCGAAGTCCCGCCCGCGGACCGGGGCATGACCGCGGGCTGGTACACCGGCGCGGCCGTACCGGGCGACAACGGGGCCGCCGTGATCATCGGCCACAACGACACCCGCCACGGCCGCGCCGTCTTCCACGACCTCCACACGATCGCCCGGGGCGCGGACATCGCGGTGCGCAACGCCGCGGGAGTGACCGTCCACTTCGCCGTCACCGCCACGGAGACGGTCGGCAAGCAGGCCTTTCCCACCGAACGGGTCTACGGCCGCACAGCGGGCCGTGAGCTGCGGCTGATCACCTGTGACGGGGCCTTCGACGCGCAGGGACACCCGGTCGACAACCTCATCGTCTACGCCACCCTCCGCTGACCCCGGCTCTCCGCCGGGCCGTTGTCCCGGGGCGGTCAGTCGCGCCCCGGCCGCGCGTTGCCGGAAGCACCGGACGCAGGCGGCTGGGCGTGCGAGTTCTGCCGCGGCGCGCTGCCGGCGGACTGCCCGGATGACTGCCGCGAGGGCGGTGCCTGCTGCCCGGCACCGGCGTCGCCCCGGTTCGTCCCCTGGCCCGTGCCGCCGGAGTACGTGCCCGAGGAGCCGGTGGCGGAGGCTCCCTCACCGGAGGCATCCGTGCCGGTCGACCCCGCACCGGAGGCATCCGTGCCGGATGACCCCGTGCCCGCCCCCGGTCCGTACCCCGCTCCGTCGCCGGACGGGCCCGCGTCGCCCGACCGGGGCCGCTCGGACGGCTCCGGCTTCGGCTTCACCGTGCCGCCGCCCGCGGCGCCGTCACCCTGCACGGACTCCGTGTCCCGCTCCTCCCCGGTCACCTTTCTGGGGCCGCCGTCCGGCAGTTCCCCGAGCGCGGCGAGAGCGTCCGTGGCGAGCGGCGCCAGCAGCGGCGAGAAGTGCGGATTGATCCGCAGCGCCTCCGCGAGGTGCCGGCGGGCCGGACCCGACAAGCCGAGTTCCCGCTCGATCTCCCCCCGGTGGTAGGCGAACTGCGGGCTGCGCAGGCCCGCGTCCGTCGCCCTCCTCGCGTACGGCAGCGCCTCCTTCGCCCGGCCCGCCTTGAACAGCGCCCAGCCCAGCGCGTCCGCGACCTGGATGCTGCGGTGCTTGCGGTTCCACTCGCTCCGGAGCCTGCGCACGGCGGCCTCGGGGTCGCCGTGGTCCGCCTCGTACTGCCCGAGGACCAGTTCCTCGTTCACGCCGTTCTCGCCCGCTTTCGCGGCCGAGGTGCGCATCAGCTCGTACTGCGACTGGGCATCCCCGCTCAGCCCGAGCGACTCGTACAACTCGCCCGCCTCCAGGGCGTACTGCGGCAGCGGAAGCTCCTCCAGGGCCGCCTGGTAGTCGCGGAAGGCGTCGTCATTACGGCCCAGTGCCGCCAGCGCGCGGGCCCGCGACGCCAGGGCCGGGTGGTGGTCCGGCGCGAGTCTCAGCGCACGGTCGTAGGCCTCGACGGCCTCCTGCGGCTCCCCCCGCTCCCAGGCCAGATCGCCCAGCTGCTGGAGCGCGACCGCCTTCTCCGCGCGGTTCGAGGCGCTGCCCACGGCGTCGTACGCGGCGGCCGCCGCGTCCTCGCGCCAGCCGCGGTTGCGGTAGACGCCCGCGGCCAACCCCAGCGCCTGCGGCCCCGTGTGCAGCGACGTCAGGGTGTCCATCGCCTTGATGGCGGCCTTGTAGTCGCCGAGCCCGTTGCAGGCCTCGATCAGCGCCGGGTACGCCGTCCACTGCTTCGGCCGCTGCTTGACCGCGCGCTCGGCCAGGACGCGGGCGGTGACGAAGTCCTGCCGTGCGACAGCCAGCGTGGCGAGGCCGACGAGGGCCTCGGTGTTGCCCTCCTCCGCCGGCATCACCTCCAGCGACCTGCGCAGGGCGTTCTCCGCCTTCGGGAACGCGGCCCAGTCGGCGAGACGCGTGCCCCGCTGCACATACGCCGACCCGAGCAGCGCCCACGACTCCCCGTCCCGGGGGTGCACCTGGAGCCGGCGCTCCCGCTCGGCGATCAGAGCGGTCAGATCGTCGAGGGCGGCCGGAATGCCCGTCGCCGTGGCGGCCGGCCCCCGGCTGCCGGGGCTGCCGGGGCTGCCGGGCGCCGGGCGGGGGCTCAGCTCGTCACGGCCGGGAACCAGCACGACCACCCCGGTGACCAGCGTGGCGGCGACCAGGGTGCTGATCGCGGCGGTCTTCAGATGTTCGCTCCTCATGGCGCTCACTGTGCGTCAGCGAGCAGTAAATACGAAGAACACACCCGGCCCTGTGAACCGGAACGCAGACGGGTTCACACCGATGGCCCCCGGTGCGACGCTGTTTCCATGGACGATCTTCTCGAACGGCTGCGTTCCGGCCTGCCCGCCGACGCCCTCCTCACCGACCCGGATGTGACGGCCTCGTACGGACACGACATGGCGAGCTTCTGCGAGGCGGGCACACCCGCCGTCGTGGTCCTCCCGCGCACGGTGGAGCAGGTGCAGCACGTCATGCGCACCGCGACCGACCTGCGCGTCCCGGTCGTCCCGCAGGGCGCCCGCACCGGACTGTCCGGCGCAGCGAATGCCTCGGACGGGTGCATCGTGCTCTCGCTCACGAAGATGGACCGGATCCTGGAGATCAGTCCGGTCGACCGGATCGCCGTCGTCGAGCCCGGGGTCGTCAACGCCGTGCTCTCCCGCGCGGTCAACGAACACGGGCTCTACTACCCGCCGGACCCCTCCAGCTGGGAGATGTGCACGATCGGCGGGAACATCGGTACCGCCTCCGGCGGGCTGTGCTGCGTCAAGTACGGGGTGACCGCGGAGTACGTGCTCGGCCTGGACGTCGTCCTCGCCGACGGCCGGCTGCTGACCACCGGCCGCCGCACCGCCAAGGGCGTCGCGGGCTACGACCTCACCCGGCTCTTCGTCGGCTCCGAGGGCAGCCTCGGCATCGTTGTCAGAGCGGTGCTGGCCCTCAGGCCGCAGCCGCCCGCCCAGCTGGTGCTGGCGGCGGAGTTCGACTCGGCGGCCGCTGCCTGCGACGCGGTCTGCGCGATCATGGAGCGCGGCCACACGCCGTCGCTGCTGGAGCTCATGGACCGCACGACGCTGCGTGCCGTCAACGCCATGGCGAACATGGGACTGCCCGAGACGACCGAGGCCCTGCTGCTGGCCGCCTTCGACACCCCGGAGCCGGGCGCCGACCTCGCCGCCGTCGGCGCGCTGTGCGAGGCCGCGGGCGCCACTGAGGTCGTCCCGGCCGACACGGTCGCCGAGTCGGAACTCCTCCTCCAGGCCCGCAGGCTGTCCCTCACCGCGCTGGAGACCGTGAAGACGGCGACGATGATCGACGACGTCTGCGTACCGCGCTCCAAGCTCGGCGCGATGCTGGAGGGTACGGCCGGCATCGCCGAGAAGTACGACCTCACCATCGGCGTCTGCGCCCACGCGGGAGACGGCAACACCCACCCGGTCGTCTGCTTCGACCACACCGACGCCGACGAGTCCCGACGGGCCCGCGAATCGTTCGACGAGATCATGGCGCTCGGCCTCGAACTCGGCGGCACGATCACCGGCGAGCACGGCGTCGGCGTGCTGAAGAAGGAGTGGCTCGCGCGCGAACTCGGGCCGGTGGGAGTGGAGTTGCAGCGCGGGATCAAGGCCACCTTCGACCCGCTCGGCATCCTCAACCCCGGCAAGCTCTTCTGAGACCCGGGACCTGGGCCCAAGGTCTGCCGGGCGGTCGGACCGATGGCCGATGCCCGGACGTCCCCGTCCTCCTAGCCTGGAGACATCGGCCCGGCGGTCCGGCCGCCGGGAAAACGCCCAGGAGGAGGCAGCCGTGCCCGCACGCCTCGACCACACCATCGTCCATGCCCGCGACCGCTTCGCCGCCGCCCGCTTTCTCACCGAACTCATCGACGAACCCGAGCCGAAGGCTTTCGGCCCCTTCGCGAGCGTCGCCCTCAGCGGCGGGGTCACCCTCGACTACTACGACCAGCACGGGGACGCGGAGATCGTCTCCCAGCACCTGGCGTTCCTCGTCTCCGAGGGGGAGTTCGACGCGATCTTCGCTCGGATCACGGAGCGGGAACTGCCGTACTGGGCCGACCCGGCGCACGCCGAGCCGCAGCGGATCAACCACCTGTTCGGTGGCCGCGGGGTGTACATCGACGACCCCGACGGCCACTCCATCGAGTTCATCACCCATACCTACGTCTGATCCCTCTCACGCATGGGCGTCGCCTTCCTGCGACTCGTCCGACGGCCAGGGGCCGCTCAGCCACAGATCGTCGGCCGGGGTGGGCGCCAGCAGCTCGGCGAGACCGTCGTCGATGCCCAGCCGCTCGGACTCGGAGCCCGGCGGAACCACCCGCAGCGTCCGCTCCAGCCAGGCCGACACCACCGTCGCCACCGCCTCCAGCAGCGCGTCTCCGTCGGGCGAACTGAGCGCCATCAGCACGACGTTTCTGCCGTCGACCTTGGTCGGCCAGACCCGCACATCACCGTGGCCGCACGGCCGGAACACCCCTTCCACCAGCAGCTCCCGGGCGAAGGTCCACTTGACCGGACTTTCGGAGCCGACGTGGAAGGTGACGTGCACGGCGTACGGATCGTCCGTGCGATAGGTCAGCCGGGCGGGAACGGGGACGCTCCGCTCGGGCGACAGAACGAGTTTCAGCTCCAGTTCGCGTTCCACCACTGAGTGCATGACAGTGCCCTTCCCTTCGGGTGCGAGGCCCGTGGGCGGGCCCTGCAAGGAGAGAGCGCGATCCCCGCCGGCTATGACGCGGGTTCGGGGAACAACTTTCTGTGATCGGACGGTGACCGGAAAGTGGTCGTTACGCCGGGACCGGCCCGGGGACACTCAAGGGTCTGATAGATGTAAAGCCTTGAATTGAGGCTCTCGAGGAGATACGGGACCACGGTGATGAGCGCCCCCACCCCGGCCACCGGCGACGGAAGTCCGACGCCTGGCTACTACCCGGATCCGTCCATCCCCGGATACGTCCGGTACTGGAACGGCGCTGCCTGGGTGCCCGGCACGAGCCGGCCCGCTCCGAACGCCGGTGAGGCGATGGACTCCGGGCCCGGCCAGGCAGCCCCCGAACCGACCCCGGCGGCCCGGGTCGAGGAAACCGGCCCGCACTTCTTCGACGAGGAGCCGTCCGACCTGCCCTCCCGCCCGGAACCCGCGACCGCCTGGGCCGCCGACAGCTCCCGGCAGACCGGTTTCGGCGGCGACCGCGACAACCGGGTCTCGTGGGGCGGCCCCCAGGACCCGCTCACCCCGGCCGCCCAGGGCGGCCCTGCGACGGGCGCTCCCGCCGACCCCCGGCTTCCGTCCCAGACCGGCGACCCCCGGCCTCCGTCCCAGGCCGGCGACCCGCGGCTCCCGTCCCAGGCCGGCGACCCGACCGGCGGCGCGCTCCCGGGCGTACGGTCCCTCGGCGGGGACGACGCCGGTGAGCCCCGGACGGACGACACCGCCGCCATCCGTGCGATGCGGTCCCGTCAGGGAGCCCCCGCCGACGCCGGCACCGCCGGTCCTGCGGCGGCGCACGGCTCGCAGACCCAGCCCCCGGTCGACCACACCGTGACGATCCGCGCCCTGCGGGCCGCCGCCGCGGCCGCGGGACGGACCGACGAAGGTCTCAGCGTCCGGTCCATGACCCCCGGCGCCTCCGCCCCCTCCCAGCCGCAGGCACCCGCGCAGCCCCAGCCGCCGGAGGTGCCGCAGCAGCAGGGACCCGAGCGGGCCGGCCACGCCCCCATGACCGACGGCCCCGGCGGCGGCTCGGCCTCCTGGGCGCAGCAGGTCCACCGACTCGCCCGCGATACCGACAACGACCCGCCCGTCACTCCCTGGAAGCCGCCGGTCAACGACCCCTTCCTCGCGGCGGCCCAGGCGCAGGCCGCGGCCCGCCCGGCCTCGCTGGGCAAGCGGTTCGCCGCCCGGCTGATCGACACCGTGCTGTTCGGCGCGGTCCTCGGAGCCGTGGCCGTACCGGTCGGCTCGCAGGCGCTCGCGCACATCAACGACAAGGTCGACGCGGCGAAGCAGTCCGGCGAGACGGTGACCGTCTGGCTCATCGACGGCACCACCTCCGTCCATTTCGGGATCATCCTGGGCGCCCTGCTGGTGTTCGGCGTGCTGTACGAGGCGTTGCCGACGGCGAAGTGGGGCCGCACGCTGGGCAAGAAGCTCTGCGGTCTGTCGGTCATGGACATCGAGTCCCACGAGCCGCCGTCGTTCGGTGCCGCGCTGCGCCGCTGGCTCGTCTACGGCGTGCTCGGTGTCGTCGCCGTCGGCGTGGTCAACGTCCTGTGGTGTCTGTTCGACCGGCCGTGGCGGCAGTGCTGGCACGACAAGGCGGCGCACACCTTCGTGACCGGCTGACCCGTCCGGACCGGCGCGCGCGGGGGGTCCCCCGAACGGCATGCGAGCCGTTGCGGGCGCCCGCCCGACGCGGTGCACTGCCCCCATGAGCAACGACGCGCCGACGCCGGGCCAGCCGCCCGAGGACGACCCTTTCCTCAAGAAGCCGCAGGACCCCACGCCGCCGTCGGCGGGCGGTCCGCAGGATCCTCAGGGGCCGCCGCCCGGCTCCGGACAGGGGCCGCCGCCGGGGTCCGGGCAGGGGCCGCCGCCGGGTTCGCCGTACGGCGGGCAGGGCGGTGACCCGTACGGAAGCGGGCGCCCCGGCGCGGGCGATCCCTACGGAGGCGGCGGGGCCGGCGGGCCGTACGGCGGTGGTCCGGGCGGTCCCTACGGCAGTGGGCCCGGTGGCCCCTACGGCGGCGTCGACCCTCTCGCCGGGATGCCGCCGCTCGCGGAGTTCGGCCGGCGGTTCCTCGCCCGGGTCATCGACGCGCTGATCGTGTTCATCCCGCTGTTCCTGCTGTCGTTGATCTTCGGCGGCTGGGGCGTCGACGCGGACGGCGACACCTGGGACGACATCGCGGGCGATCTGAACACGGGCAGGCAGTGGCTGTGGTCGCTGATCTCGCTGGTCGCCTACGTCGGCTACGACACCCTCATGGTGAAGAGGAGCGGCCAGACCGTCGGCAAGCGGCTGATGAAGCTGCGGGTCGCGATGCTCAACGACGGGAGTGTGCCGGACACCAGCTCGTCGCTGCTGCGGGCCGTGGTGCTGTGGGTGCCGGCGCTGGTCTGCTGCTTCTGTGTCTGGTGGCTCGTCATCATCATCACGATCCTGACCGACAAGCCCTATAAACAGGGCCTGCACGACAAGGCCGGCAAGACCGTGGTGGTGTCAGCGGCGTAGCGAGTGCTCGCCCACCCTGGCCTCGGCACCGACGCGGGGGCGGGGTCCGGGCACCCGGTCGGTGAGGCCGTCGGAGGAAGCCGCGGCATGTTTCACACGGGCGGTGCGCGCGGCCTGAGCGGCCCTCGCCGCCTGCGCGGCCCGGCTCATCGGCAGGGCCACCGCGACCAGCAGTCCGAGCGCCATGGACGCGACGCCGATGGCGGCGACGCCGACGGGGTGGGCGGTACGCGTCAGCAACAGCAGCGCGAGGGTCGAGAAGACGACGGTGGCCGAACCGTAGGCGAGCTGTGCGGCAGTCGGACGCGGCATGACGGTATCCGTCCTCGGGACGTCGGGGGCTGGCTCTCAACGCGGTCGCACTGACAGGTGACTGTACGGCGATGGATGCCCGGCGGGATCGGGTGGTAAGCGTGACCTAACCCACGGTGCTGGTGCATCGGGGGCGCACGGAGTCATTCGATGCATCAAGTGGCTGGATGCGTGCGCCCGTTGGCCGGTCTTCGACTCGTCCGGATACCGGAACTGTGCTCCTGCATAGTGCAGTTGGTCTGTTCAAGTCAAGGTCTGTCTTTTCTCCGGCAACTCCGGTCGAATGTCGTCACTTGTGACGCGTGTACCGCGCCCGGACGACCCCACATGAGTCCGGCGGCGAACGGTAGCGCGGGGGAGGACAACTTCAAGTGACCATCAAGCGACGGACGATCAGAACGTCCGCGGTGCTCGTGGCTCTGGCGGCCACGGCCGCCTCGGCCTCGGCGTTCACCAGCGCACAGGCCGAGGACCAGGGCTCCACAGCGCCCGCGAGCATCGAGCGCCGTGACCCGGCGCCGCAGAAGGGCCACGTCGAGCACGACCTCGACGGACCCTTCAGCAAGCAGCAGGAGCAGCAGCGCGAAGCCGCTCTGGAGCAGGTCCTGTCCGGTGACGCGACCGTGCAGAAGCGCGGCGGCTCGCAGGTCGTGAAGCTCGGCGACAAGAAGTACGTCGAGCTCGGCCGGGAGAAGACGGACAAGATCTTCACGATCCTGGTGGAGTTCGGCGACAAGGTCGACGACACCACGATGTTCGACCCCGACGGTCCGGAGGGACCCGAGGCGCCGGTGAAGAAGTACGGCGGTCAGCCGGGCCCCCTGCACAACAAGATAGCCAAGCCCGACCCCAAGCTGGACAATTCCACGGCCTGGCAGGCGGACTACAACCGGAAGCACTTCCAGGACCTCTACTTCGGCACCGGCAAGGACGAGAACGGTCAGCAGAAGGAGTCCCTGAAGACCTACTACGAGAAGACCTCGTCGGGCCGTTACTCGGTCGAGGGCGGCGTCTCCGACTGGGTCAAGGTCGACTACAACGAGGCCCGCTACGGCTCCAACTACTGCGGCGACTCCAACTGCGCCAACGTCTGGGACACGGTCCGCGACGGCGTCACCGCCTGGGTCGCCGACCAGAAGGCCAAGGGCCGTACCGACGCGCAGATCAAGGCGGACCTGTCCGGCTACGACCAGTGGGACCGGTACGACTTCGACAACGACGGCAACTTCAACGAGGCCGACGGCTACATCGACCACTTCCAGATCGTGCACGCCGGTGAGGACGAGTCCGCGGGCGGCGGCGCCCAGGGCCCCGACGCCCTGTGGGCGCACCGCTGGTACGCGTACGGCACCGACGCGGGCAAGACCGGCCCGGCGAACAACCGGTCCGGCGGCACCCAGGTGGGCAACACCAATATCTGGGTCGGCGACTACACCATGCAGCCCGAGAACGGCGGCCTCGGTGTCTTCGCCCACGAGTACGGTCACGACCTCGGTCTGCCCGACCACTACGACACCTCGGGCAAGGGCGAGAACTCGACCGGCTACTGGACCCTGATGTCGGCCGGCTCCTGGCTCGGCACCGGCAAGGACTCCATCGGCGACCTGCCCGGCGACATGACCGCCTGGGACAAGCTCCAGCTCGGCTGGCTCAACTACACCAAGGGCAAGGCCGCGAAGAAGTCCACCCACACCCTGGGTGTCTCGGCCTACAACACCAAGCGGCCGCAGGCGCTCGTCGTCGAACTGCCGAAGAAGCCCGTCACCACCACCGTCGTGAAGCCCGCCGAGGGCTCCAAGCAGTGGTGGAGCGACATGGGTGACGACCTCAAGAACACCCTGTCCCGCCCGGTGGACCTGACCGGCAAGTCCAAGGCTTCGCTGGAGCTTTCGGGCTGGTGGGACATCGAGACCGGTTACGACTACCTCTACGCCGAGGTGTCGACGGACGGCGGCGCCAACTGGACGCCGGTGGACGGCACCGCCGACGGCAAGGCAGTTCCGCGTGACGCGGGCGACAAGCCGGCGCTGACCGGAGCCTCGGGCGCGTACAAGAAGCTCGTCTACCCGCTCGACGCGTACGCCGGCAAGAAGATCGACGTCCGCTTCCGTTACCAGACGGACGGCGGCGCGGGCGGCAAGGGCTTCGCGGCCGACGCCATCACGGTCAAGGCGGACGGCACGGCGCTGTTCACGGACAATGCCGAGGGCGACGACGCGGGCTGGACCTCGAAGGGCTTCTCCCGCATCGCCGAGTCCTTCACCAAGCAGTACGAGCAGTACTACCTGGCCGAGAACCGCCAGTACGTGTCGTACGACAAGACCCTCGAGGTCGGCCCGTACAACTTCGGGTTCAAGGCTCCGAAGGACGGATGGGTCGAGCACTACCCGTACCAGAACGGCCTGCTGATCTGGCTCTGGGACACCTCCCAGAAGGACAACAACACCAGCGCCCACCCGGGCCAGGGTCTCGTCCTGCCGGTCGACGCGCACGCCAAGCCGCTGAAGTGGGCCAACGGCACGCTGATGCGGAACAAGATCCAGACGTTCGACTCGACCTTCGGCCTGCGGCCGACCGACGCGTTCACGCTGCACAACGCGGACGTCGCCCAGCGGATCAAGGCGCAGAAGGGCACCTCGGTCTTCGACGACCGCGAGGGCGTCTACTGGTACCCCGAGAACCCGACGGCGAGTGTCAAGGTAACTGACACCAACACCAAGATCTCCATCGTGAGTGAGCCCAAGAGCGGTGAGTCGATCACCGTGAAGGTTGGTCCGTCGACCAAGTAAAAGGTATCGCCGCAGGTCAAAGCATGATCGGCCGTCGCCCTCTAGCGGGCGGCGGCCGATCGTGTTTAGGTGCGTCCTACCGGATCCTTATTGACACGCCATCTCACGGGGGAGTGGTTCCGCATGCCTGGCGGAGGTTTCAGCAAGTTGCCCAACGGCAGCGTGGTCGTCGCGCTCAGCCTGCCGAGTCCGCTCGGCGACGGGAGCACGGCCCGCTTCCTGGTCCTCGCGAGGAACCGGGCCAGGGCGCTGACGCGACTGCGGAACCTGGGACTGCGGGCCGTCTACCTGCGGGGCAACGTCGATCCGCCCACGCCGGACGAGATCACCGCCGTGCTGCACCATCCGGACGGCCTGCTGTGGCGCAGCCAGCCGGGGGCGACACAGGAGCTCTGGCATCCGATACGGGCGCTGCTCCGGGACGCGCGGGTGCGGGAGGGATAGCGGCGGCCCCACCGGCCCCGTCCGGGGCGCCCGGGGCCGTCCGGGGCCGTGTGCGGCTCTGGGAAGGGCTGCCGGGGGACCGCCCGGCCCGTCAGACGACCGGCTTGCCGGACAGCTCCACGCCCGCGCTCCGCAGCTCCTCCAGCGCCCGCTCCGTCGACTCCTTCGCCACTCCCGCGGTCAGGTCCAGCAGCACCTGCGTCGTGAAGCCCTCACGGGCCGCGTCCAGCGCCGTCGCCCGGACGCAGTGGTCCGTCGCGATGCCGACCACGTCGACCTCCGTCACCTCACGCGCCCGCAGCCACTGCGCCAGCGTCGTGCCGTTCTCGTCCGTGCCTTCGAAGCCGCTGTACGCGGCCGCGTACGCGCCCTTGTCGAAGACGGTGTCGACCGCGCCCGACGCCACCGCCGGAGCGAAGTTCGGGTGGAAGCCCACGCCCTCCGTGCCCGCCACGCAGTGGGGCGGCCAGCTGTGCGAGAAGTCGGGGTGCTCCGAGAAGTGGTCACCCGGTTCGATGTGGTGGTCGCGGGTGGCGACCACGTGCTGATAGCCGGCGGGGACGGCCTGGCCGATCAGGTCCGTGATGGCGGCGGCGACCTCGGCACCCCCCGTCACCGCGAGGCTGCCGCCTTCGCAGAAGTCGTTCTGGACGTCCACGACGATCAGGGCGCGGTGCATGGCGGGGTCCTTAGGGGTGCGGGGGCGCGGCGGGGGCATGCGAGCGGCGATATCGAGCCTAGAGACTCGGGCCGCTCAGCGGGAGAGGGCTTCACGCTGCGTTCATACGTACTCCGTCGGCAGGACAGGCTCGCCCTTGGACAGCTGGCTCGCGGACATCGGCAGCCCGGACCGTGCGGCCCGGTGCCGGTCGCGTGCCGCGTCGAGCGGCTCGCGGGCCACCACCGTGCCGCCCTTGACCAGCTCCACCTGGAGCTGGCGATCGGCGAGCTCGGCGGGGACCGGGCCGACGCCGATGACCTCGGCCTCCGCCACACCCTCGTCGTCAAGCCGGCGCGCGGCCCACTTGCGGCCGCCCCGCGAGGACTTCGCACCCATCGACTTCTTCGCCACGGGCTGGAGCGGGGCCTGCGGATCGGTCGACTGCGCACGGGCGACGATCTTGTAGACCATCGAGCAGGTGGGGTGCCCGCTGCCGGTGACCAGCTGCGTGCCCACCCCGTAGGCGTCCACCGGCGCAGCGGCCAGCGAGGCGATCGCGTACTCGTCGAGATCGGAGGTGACCACGATCTTTGTGTCGCGTGCGCCCAGGTCGTCGAGCTGCTGGCGCACCCGGTGCGCGACCAGCAGCAGGTCGCCCGAGTCGATACGGACGGCGCCCAGTTCCGGTCCGGCGATCTCCACGGCGGTGCGCACGGCCTCCGCCACGTCGTAGGTGTCGACGAGCAGCGTCGTCCCTCGTCCGAGTGAGTCGACCTGAGCCTGGAAGGCGTCGCGCTCGTTGTCGTGGACCAGGGTGAAGGCGTGCGCGCTGGTGCCCACCGTCGGGATCGCGTAGCGGAAACCGGCGGCCAGGTCGGACGTGGAGTCGAAGCCGCCCACATAAGCGGCGCGGGCGGCGGCCACCGCGGCGAGTTCGTGCGTACGCCGGGCGCCCATCTCGATGAGCCACCGCCCGCCCGCCGCCGACGACATCCGGGAGGCCGCGGCGGCGATCGCCGAGTCGTGGTTGAGGATCGAGAGAATCACGGTCTCCAGCACGACGCACTCGGCGAAGGAGCCCTCCACCCGCAGGATCGGCGAGCCCGGGAAGTACACCTCGCCCTCGGGGTAGCCCCAGATGTCGCCGGTGAAGCGGTACGAGGCGAGCCATTCGAGCGTCGGCTCGTCGACGATCCGCTGCTCGCGCAGAAAGCCGAGCACACCGGCGTCGAAGCGGAAGTTCTCGACGGCGTCGAGCACCCGGCCGGTGCCGGCGACCACGCCGTAGCGCCGCCCCTCGGGAAGTCTGCGGGTGAAGGCCTCGAAGACCGAGCGGCGCCCTGCCGTACCGGACCGGAGCGCGGCCTGCAGCATCGTGAGCTCGTACTGGTCCGTGAAGAGCGCTGTCGAGGGCACATCCACCGGCAGGCCCAGGTCCGCAGTGTTCACGACGGTCAACCTCACACTTCTTGTCCGGGCCGCCGGTCGGGCCGACCGGGTGCGGGGGTCGCCCCCCGGGTGACGCAGCCACAACATGAGCCTAGCGCACATCTCGTCAGAGTGACGAGATGTGAGGCCCGTTTGTGCGATGGGCCCCTGCGGGTGGCAGCATGGACCGGGTGAGTGTTGCTCCTACAGAGATCGAACGCCCCGAATCGGCGGAGGAGACCTTCGCCGTTCCCGAGCCGGATGTGCCCTGGGTGACGCTGGTCCACAACGACCCGGTCAATCTGATGAGCTACGTCACCTATGTCTTCCAGGCCTATTTCGGCTACTCCAAGGACAAGGCGCACAAGCTGATGCTCGACGTGCACCACAAGGGCCGGGCCGTGGTGTCCAGCGGCAGCCGTGAGGAGATGGAACGCGACGTGCAGGCCATGCACGGATACGGGCTGTGGGCGACGCTCTCCCAGGACCGCAACTGATGGCGGGCCACTTCGAGCCGATCCCCGGCGGCGGCGCTGCTGTCCCGCTCGACGAGGTCGAGATCTCCATCCTGCGCTCCCTCGCCGTCCAGATGCTGGAACTGATCGGCCCCGGCGACGAACCGGTCGAGGGTGAGGACCCGCTCGCCGCGATGTTCGCCGAAGGGCCGAGCGAACCGCCCGCCGACCCCGCGCTGGCGCGGCTGTTCCCCGACGGCTACACCGGGCCGGACGCGGACGAGCAGGACGAGGAACTGCGCGCCGCCTCCGCCGAGTTCAGGCGCTTCACCGAGAACGACCTGCGCTCCCGCAAGCGGGACGACGCGCTGTCCGTCGTCCGCTGCCTCGACGCGCTCAGCGCCGGGGGCGAAGGCGGAGCCGTACTGAAGCTCGGGCCGGACGACTGCGCGCGCTGGCTCGGAGCGCTCAACGACCTGCGTCTGACCATCGGCACCCGGCTCGATGTCGGCGACGAGGACGAGAACAACGAGCTCTACCGGCTGCCAGACGACGATCCGCGCAAGCCGATGGTCATGGCGTACCTCTGGCTCGGGGTGCTCCAGGAGACGCTCGTCGAGACACTGATGCGCTGAGGTCCGCGCGCCGGGGACGGTTCCGGTTCGCGGACCGTGCCCGTCCCCGGACCGTGCCCGTCCCCGGACCGTGTTTCCGGGACTGCTCTTCGTCACACTCCCGCCGGATTCCGTTCGCTCAACGGACACTCAAATCCGGATAACGATCGTGTCACCAAGCCTTCGTGCTTTGCGATTTCGGGGGAGTTTTGTCCGCTTCTCCCTGTGGTGTGCGTCACGCTCGCCGCGATCGATCACCGTTGCAATCGTGATAAATCTTCCGGACCGCCGGGGGCGCCACCCATGTCCCCGGGGGCGCCGGGGCCGGCAGATCGCCGGTGGCACTCCATCCACATCCGGGGGGATCAGGACCTGATCCGCAGCCGCGACGCAGCGGGCGCGGTCAGCATGGAGAAAGGGCGCATCACCATGACCTCGGTGCAGGTCGACAAGAAGCACGGCGGCGAAGATGCCGCCGACCAGGGCTACCAGCGAGGGCTGGGTGCTCGGCAGATCCAGATGATCGCGATCGGCGGAGCCATCGGCACCGGCCTCTTCCTGGGTGCCGGCAAGGCCATTTCCAAGGCCGGACCGAGCCTTATCCTGGCCTACGCGATCGCCGGCCTGGTTATCTTCTTCATCATGCGGGCGCTGGGCGA
This sequence comes from Streptomyces sp. NPDC096193, assembly GCF_040302905.1. Taxonomy (NCBI): domain Bacteria; kingdom Bacillati; phylum Actinomycetota; class Actinomycetes; order Kitasatosporales; family Streptomycetaceae; genus Streptomyces; species Streptomyces sp. NPDC096193. Next base: position 140,347 of record NZ_JBEOSJ010000009.1, read on the forward strand.
ACTGCTCATGTACCGCCCCGTGTCGGGCTCGTTCGCCGAGTACGCCCGCGAATTCGTCGGCCCCTTCGCGGGTTTCGTGACCGGCTGGACGTACTGGCTCTTCTGGGTCGTCACCGGCATCACGGAAGTCACCGCGGCAGCCACGTACATGACGTACTGGTGGGACATCCCGCAATGGCTGTCCGCACTGGTCTTCACGATCATCCTGTACGGCGCGAACCTGATCTCCGTGAAGCTCTTCGGTGAGCTGGAGTTCTGGTTCTCCATGGTCAAGGTGACGGCCATCATCGGCATGATCCTCATCTGCGCCGGTGTGCTGACGATCGGCTTCTCCGACGCCGGCGACACCGCCTCCGTGACGCACCTGTGGTCCGAGGGCGGGTTCTTCCCCAAGGGCATCGGCGGCACGCTGATGACGCTGCAGATCGTGATGTTCGCCTTCCTCGCGGTCGAACTGGTCGGCGTCACCGCCGGCGAGTCCAAGGACCCGGAGAAGACCCTCCCCAAGGCGATCAACACCGTGCCGTGGCGTATCGGAGTCTTCTACGTCGGCGCGCTGATCATGATCCTGTCGGTCGTGCCGTGGACCGCGTTCCAGCCGGGCGTCTCGCCCTTCGTCGCCGCCTTCGAGCGCATGGGCCTCGGCGTCGGCGCCGCGATCGTCAACTTCGTCGTCCTGACCGCTGCCCTGTCCTCCTGCAACTCGGGCATGTACTCCACCGGCCGGATGCTGCGCGACCTCGCGCTCAACGGCCAGGGCCCGGCGTTCTTCACACGGCTGACCAGGAGCGGCATCCCGCTGGCCGGAACCACCTTCTCCGCCGCGCTGATGCTGGTCGGCGTCTGGATCAACTACCAATGGCCCGGCGAGGCGTTCAACTACGTCGTCTCCTTCGCCACCATCTCCGGCATGTGGGCCTGGATCATGATCCTGGTCAGCCAGATCCGCTACCGCGCCAAGGCCGACCGCGGCGAGCTGCCGCAGTCCACCTTCAGGGCGCCCGGCGCCCCCTGGACCAGCTGGTTCGCCCTCGCCTTCATCGGCATGGTGATCGTGATGATGGGCATCGACAAGGACGCGCGGATCTCGCTGTACTGCGCACCGCTGTGGGCGCTGATCCTGGGCGTCTCCTACCTGGTGCTGAAGGGACGCAACCCCGAGGGGGTGGCGTTCGTGAAGCGCGACACGACCAAGACCGACGCGGAGCGCTAGGCCGCCTCCGGGCCGCCCGCAGAGGAAAGCGGCGCGGTTCCCGCCGCGTCGCAGGTCCAGCATCCGGGCCGGCCCGTACCACTCCTCGGTACGGGCCGGCCCGTCTGCTTATCCTGTCGCTCATGCTGACCATCACCCAGGCACTGTTCGACCGGATCGTCGAGCACGCACGCGCCGACCACCCCGACGAGGCGTGCGGGGTCGTCGCCGGCCCCGAGGGCAGCGGCCGACCCGAGCGCTTCATCCCCATGCTGAACGCGGCCCGCTCGCCCACCTTCTACGAGTTCGACTCCACGGACCTGCTGAAGCTCTACCGCGACCTGGACGACCGGGACGAAGAGCCGGTGATCATCTACCACTCGCACACCGCGACCGAGGCCTACCCGTCGCGTACGGACATCAGCTACGCGAACGAGCCCGGCGCCCACTATGTCCTGGTCTCCACCGCCGACGCGGAGGCCGCCGGGCCCTTCCAGTTCCGCTCGTTCCGCATCGTGGACGGCGAAGTGACCGAGGAAGACGTCAAGGTCGTCGAGGCCTACTGAGCCCGCGACCGGCGCGGCAGCGGCCGTCGTTCGCTCGCCCGACCACATCGTGAGCCGGATACGTCCAAGATGCGAGATCCCCCTCCGGAATGCGGAGGGGGAATCGATACGATGAGCGCATGGTTCCTTCTGACGTGAGCGACAAGACGCCGAGCACCCTGCTGCTCGTGGCGCGGCTGCACGTCGACCTGTGCCGCCTCGCCAGCGCGATGTGTACGGCCCGCGCCGCGTCCTGACCGACGGCCCACCGGCCCCACGGCCCGAGCGCACCCAGCACCGAACCCTCGCGCGGGGGCAGAGCCGCGCGCCCCCAGCCTCACTCCCGACAGGAGCCCACGCCATGGCCATCGAGGTCCGCATCCCGACCATCCTCCGCACCTACACCGACGGCGCCAAGGCCGTCGAGGGCAGCGGGGACACCCTCGCCGATCTCTTCGCCGACCTCGAGTCCCGGCACAACGGCATCAGGGAGCGCATCGTCGACGGCGACCAGCTCCGCCGCTTCGTGAACGTGTACCTGAACGACGAGGACGTGCGTTTCCTCGACGGCATCTCCACCAAGCTCGCGGACGGCGACAGCGTCACGATCCTGCCCGCCGTGGCAGGAGGCTCCGCCACCGCGCGGCAGCGTCCGGCCGAGCTGACGGCCGCGCGCCAGGCGGGCATGCGCTGATGCGTTACGACTCCCCGCTCGCCGCGGTCGGCAACACCCCGCTGGTCCGCCTCCCGCGACTGTCGCCCTCGGACGACGTGCGGATCTGGGCCAAGCTGGAGGACCGCAACCCGACCGGCTCGATCAAGGACCGCCCCGCGCTCCACATGATCGAGCAGGCGGAGAAGGACGGTCGGCTCACCCCGGGATGCACGATCCTGGAGCCGACGTCCGGGAACACGGGCATCTCCCTGGCGATGGCGGCGCGGCTCAAGGGCTACCGCATCGTCTGCGTGATGCCCGAGAACACGAGCGAGGAGCGGCGGCAGCTGCTCGCCATGTGGGGCGCGGAGATCATCTCGTCCCCCGCGGCGGGCGGCTCCAACACGGCGGTCCGTGTGGCGAAGGGGATCGCCGAGGAGAACCCGACCTGGGTGATGCTCTACCAGTACGGCAACCCCGACAACGCGGGCGCGCACTACGCGACGACCGGTCCCGAGATCCTCGCGGACCTGCCGTCCATCACCCACTTCGTCGCCGGCCTCGGCACCACGGGCACGCTGATGGGCGTCGGCCGCTATCTGCGCGAGCAGGTGCCGGGCATCCGCATCGTCGCCGCGGAGCCTCGCTACGACGACCTGGTCTACGGCCTGCGGAACCTCGACGAAGGCTTCGTCCCCGAGCTCTACGACGCCTCGGTCCTGACGACCCGCTTCTCGGTCGGCTCGGCGGACGCGGTCACCCGCACCCGTGAACTCCTGCGCCAGGAAGGCATTTTCGCGGGAGTCTCCACCGGTGCGGCACTGCACGCGGCGATCGGCGTCGGCACGAAGGCGGTGAAGGCGGGCGAGCAGGCGGACATCGTCTTCGTCGTCGCGGACGGCGGCTGGAAGTACCTGTCCACGGGTGTCTACACGGCGGCCACGACGGAGGAAGCGATCGAGACGCTTCAGGGCCAGCTCTGGGCCTGACGCCGGTACGGGCCCGCGGGCCCGCCGGTCATGCCGACAGGTGACGGACCTGGTCCCACACGGTCGGGTCCACCACACCGACCCTCCGGCGGAACTCCCACAGCTCGACCGCCCGCAACTCGTCGGTCTCCAGGAAGCTCGGGCGGCCCTGCGCATCGCCCACCGTGCCGGGCGGCAGGGAGATCACGCCCGGGCGCTCGTCGTGGTACTTGCTGGTGATCTTCGCGACCTGCGCGGTGCCGCCGCGCACGGACAGCACCAGGCACGGCCGGTCCTTGGAGCCGGGCCCGTCCTCGTAGGGAACGTCCGCCCACCAGATCTCCCCGGGCCGCGGCCTGTGCTTCGTCCCGCGGCGGGGGCCGGTGGGCCGCCCGGGCGGCCGGGTGCGCCCGGCGGGCCGCCGCGGGCCGCGCCCGTACCCGTCGGCCACCGCGGCGACCAAGGCGAGCACGACGACGGCGGCGACTGCGAGCCACCAAGACGTATCCATGCCCCGGAAGGCTACCGGCCCCCTGCCCCGAGGTCCCGCACCAGCCTGCGCGGATGAGCCCGCACCGTGCCTTCGGCGCAGGCGCTGCGACCTCCGTCCGGTACCACGACGACCGCCTTGCCCGCCCGGCCACGGGTCGGCCCATGCCGGGGTGACCACGTCCTCGCCCGGGCCCACCTCCCCTTGTGGATGCGCGTGCGGGTGGTGGTGGGGCTCCGCCCCGGACCCCGCGCCTCAATCGCCGGCGAGGCTGAATGTGCCCCCGCGCCAAGCGGCGGCCCGAGGTGGTCGCATCCCGTCGTCGGCCGAGGCGCTGCGACCACTGGCCGGTGCCACCACCACCTCTGCCACTGAGCTTCGCGTCCCGCCTTCAGTGCCTTTTGCCCACCCCGGCCACAGGGTGCCGCACCCGGCGGTCCGCCCATGCCGTGTGGTCACCGGCTGGTACCACCAACGCCCCCGGTCCACCCCGGCCACAGGGTGCCGCACCCGGCGGTCCGTCCGTGCCGTGTGGTCACCGGCTGGTACCACCAACGCCCCCGGTCCACCCCGGCCACAGGGTGCCGCACCCGGCGGTCCGTCCGTGCCGTGTGGTCACC
>NZ_JBEOSJ010000009.1:144916-250046 GCF_040302905.1 Streptomyces sp. NPDC096193
GGCTGGTACCACCAACGCCCCCGGTCCACCCCGGCCACATGGTGCCGCACCCGGCGGTCCGTCCGTGCCGTGTGGTCACCGGCCGGTACCACCAACGCCCCCGGCCCACCCCAGCCACAGGGCCCCGCACCCCCGAACCGGTGACAGCGCAGGTGAGTTCCCCCACAACCCCCCTCTCTGGAGGAGCGACCCGCCCTTTTGCGCCTTACGCTCGACAGACCGCACGACCCGCCCCCCAGCCCTCCTCGTCAACGGAGGTTCAAGCTCCATGAAGCTCACCGTCGTCGGCTGCTCGGGGTCGTTCCCGTCCGCGGAATCGGCCTGCTCGAGCTACCTCGTAGAGGCCGACGGCTTCCGGCTGCTCCTCGACATGGGCAACGGCGCCCTCGGCGAGTTGCAGCGCCACATCGGTCTGTACGACCTCGATGCCATCTTCCTCAGCCACCTCCACGCCGACCACTGCATCGACATGTGCGGGTACTTCGTGGCCCGGTACTACCGGCACGAGGGCGGTCGCTGCGAGGCCATCCCCGTCTACGGCCCCGAAGGCACCGAGCAGCGTCTGACCACCGCCTACGCCGACACCCCGTCGACCTCCTCGATGAGTGAGGTCTTCCACTTCCACACGCTCAAGGCGGGCACCTTCGAGCTGGGACCGTTCTCCGTCCGTACGGAACGCGTGGCCCATCCGGTCGAGGCGTACGGCGTCCGGCTGGAGCACGAGGGCAAGACGCTGGCGTACTCCGGCGACACCGGAGTCTGCGAGCCGCTGCACCAACTCGCCGACGGCGTGGACCTGTTCCTGTGCGAGGCCTCCTTCACGCATGGCAAGGAGGACGTCCCCGACCTCCATCTCAACGGCCGTGAGGCGGGCGCGCACGCGCAGCGGGCGAACGTGGGCCGGCTGGTCCTGACGCACATTCCTCCGTGGACGGACGGCGAGCGGAATCTGGCCGACGCTCGCGCGGTCTTCAGCGGCCCGAGCGAGATCGCGGTGCCCGGCGCCGTCTACCACCTGTAGGGAGCTGTCTCGTGGACGTTCCGGCGTGCACGAGATCCGGCCGACAGGTCGATCCTGGGCCTACGCCTTAAAATCGCCTATGACCGGACACATCGCCTGATCTGTGAGGAAACATGGCCGATGACGTCGCGGACAGACGCCCGCAGCCCAGCCCGGAAGCTGACCTGAAGCACAACGCGATCGGCTTCGTCGACGCGCTCGTCATCGGAATCAACTCCACCTCGCCGGCTTACTCGCTCGCGGCCGTCATCGGGCCCGTGGTGGCCCTCGTGGGCATCTACGCCCCCGGCGTGATCCTCGCGTCCTTCGTGCCGATGCTGCTGATCGCATCGGCATTCTTCTATCTCAACAAGGTCGACCAGGACTGCGGCACCACCTTCTCCTGGGTCACCCGCGCCATGGGCCCGTGGGCAGGCTGGATCGGTGGCTGGGCGATCATGATGACCGGCGTGCTGGTCGTCGGATCGCTCGCCGACGTCGCCATCGGCTTCGGACTGCTCGCCGTCGGACTCGACAGCTGGGCGGAGAACGACGTCGTACGCCAACTGCTCACCGTGCTGCTGATCCTCGTGATGACGGCCGTCTGCGTCATCGGCACCGAGGCGTCCGCGCGTGTGCAGAACGTCCTGATCCTCGCCCAGATCGCCTGTCTGCTCGTCTTCGCGATCGTCGCCATCTACCGCGTCTACGCCGGCACCCCCTCCCTGCCCTCCATCGAACCGAAATTCTCCTGGCTCGATCCCTTCGGGGCGGGCGGCGCCGCGCTGACCGGCGGTCTGCTGCTGGGCGTCTTCATGTACTGGGGCTGGGAGTCGGCGGTCAACCTCACCGAAGAGGTCGAGGACTCCGCCAGCGCCCCGGGCCGGGCGGGCATCTGGTCGACGATCGTGCTGCTGGTGTCGTACCTGTCCGTCGGCATCGCGGTCGTGGCCTACGCGGGCCCGGCCTTCCTCGCCGAGAACGCCGGCGAGGAGGAGTTCATCTTCGGCCTGCTCGCCGGCGAGGTCATGGGCGGCTGGGACTGGATCGTGCTCCTGGCGGTCGCCACCTCCGCCCTCGCCTCCACGCAGACGACGATCATCCCCTCGTCCCGCACGGCCCTGTCGATGGCCCGCAGGCATGCGCTGCCGTCCGTGTTCGCGCGTATCCACCCGCGCTTCCGCACCCCGCACGTGGCCACCTGGGCCGTCGCCGTCGTGGCCGCCCTCTGGTACGTCGTCGTCAACCTGATCAGCGAGAACGCACTCTTCGACTCGCTCACGGCGCTGTCGCTGCTCATCGCGTTCTACTACGCCCTGACCGGAGTGGCCTGCGCCGTCTACTACCGCCGCCACCTCACCGAGAGCGTCCGCAACTTCTTCCTCATCGGCGTGGGCCCGCTGGTCGGTGCCGCCCTGCTGACCTGGCTGCTCGTGGAGTCGATCGGCGACATGGCCGACCCGGCGAACTCCTACAGCGGCGTCTCCTGGTTCGGGCTGGGCCCGCCGCTGGTCATCGGCATCGGCATCGTGCTCGTCGGCCTGCTCATCATGGTCGCGCGACGTCTGACGTCCGCGGAGTTCTGGCGCGAGCGGCCCGGCGTGGCGGACCCGGCCGTGGTGCGCGCAGGCAAGGAGTCGTGACATGTCTGTCGTCCTGGGCTACGACGAGTCGCCGGGCGCGGTCCGCGCGCTGAACGTGGCGATCGAGGTGTCGGCGGCGTTCGGTGAATCCCTCGTCCTGGTCTACGGCGCCGCGGTGCCGGGCCACATGGGGGACGAGTACCGGGCCCACCGGGACGCGCTGCGGGAACTGGGCCGTACGGCGCTCGCGCACGCGGTGGAGGCGGCGGACGAGGCCGGAGTGCCCACCACCGTCGAGATCATCGACGCCAAACCCTCCCAGGCGCTGCTGGAGGCGGCGGCGAGGCACGAGGCGCGGGTGATCGTGGTCGGCACCTACGCCGAGAGCCCCATGCGCGGCGCGCTGCTCGGCTCGACACCGCACAAGCTGCTGCACCTGTCGTCGGTCCCGGTGCTGTGCGTACCGGCGCCGGCGGCGGGTTGAGGCGGGCGCGGCGGAGCCCGTGCCCTCTCCTGGAGGGCACGGGCTCCGCCGTGTCAGACCCGCTGTTCGCGCGTGAGGTGCCGGCGCGTGACGGGCCGGCACATGCGGGCTACTTCGCCTCGGCCTTCTGGAGTTCGGCCAGCTCCTCGTCGGACTCACGGCCCGGCGTCGGCAGATTGAACTTGGTGATCGCGAAGCGGAAGAGCACGTAGTAGACCGCCGCGAAGACGAGGCCCACCAGGGCCAGACCCCACGGGTTGGACGCGATGCCGAGGTTCAGGAAGAAGTCGACCGCGCCGGCCGAGAAGCCGAAACCGTCCTTCATGCCGAGCGCCCAGGTCAGCGCCATGGAGACGCCGGTGAGCACCGCGTGGAGTGCGTACAGCACCGGGGCGATGAACATGAAGGTGAACTCGATCGGCTCGGTGACACCGGTGACGAACGAGGTGAGCGCGAGCGAGAACATCATGCCGCCGACGACCTTGCGCCGCTCCGGGCGGGCACAGTGCACGATCGCGAGACAGGCCGCCGGGAGGGCGAACATCATGATCGGGAAGAAGCCGGTCATGAACTGTCCGGCGCTCGGGTCGCCGGCGAGGAAGCGCGCGATGTCACCGCTCTTGCCCTCGTACGTACCGGCCTGGAACCACGGGAAGGAATTGAGCAGGTGGTGCATGCCGATCGGGATCAGCGCACGGTTGGCGACACCGAAGATGCCCGCGCCGACCGCGCCCGAACCGACCAGCCACTCACCGAAGTTGTGCAGACCGGTGCCGAGGACCGGCCAGATGAGACCGAAGAGGATGCCGACGACGAGACCCGCGAAGGCGGACAGGATCGGGACGAGGCGGCGGCCGCCGAAGAAGCCCGCCCAGTCGGGCAGCTTGGTGCGGTAGAAGCGCTGGTAGAGCAGCGCGACAACGATGCCCATGACCACGCCGCCGAGAACCTTGGCGTCCACGGGAGCCTCGGTCATGACTATCTTGCCCTCGACGACCTTCGCGACCTTGTCGAGGTTCGGGTCGGTGAACGTGGCCAGCACGTTCTTGAAGACGAGGTAACCGACGACGGCGGCCAGCGCCGTGGAGCCGTCCGACTTCTTGGCGAAACCGATCGCGATGCCGACGGCGAAGAGCAGCGGCATGTTGTCGAGCAGGGCGCCACCGCCGGCCGACATATAGCCGGCGATCTTGGTGATGAAGGTCGGGAAGGACTCCCTGCCGAGCATGTCGGGCTGGCCGAACCGGACCAGGAGCGCCGCCGCGGGCAGGACCGCGACCGGTAGCATAAGGCTGCGGCCGATGCGCTGCATGACCGCCATCGCGCCGGCGCCCAGTTTCTTCTTGTCCGCCTCGGGGGCGGCGCTAGCCGTGGACATCAACTTCCTCCAGGAGAGCAAGGCGCCGCCGGGCATGAAAAACGGGGATGGACGGCGTCTCGAGGGGACGCGGCGACCGCCGCGTGGTCTACACCACTGAGTGGTGTAGACCTGTTGTAGCACGTGAAGGATAGATAAGGAACCTGCGAATTCTGTGGCCAGGTTCATACCGCGGGAACTCACGGCAAAGGCCCCCGGACCGGGTGGTCCAGGGGCCTTCTGTGTCAATTCCCGCCAGGGCTCGCGCCCTCCGGCCGAGCTACTTGGTCGTCTCCTGCTCCATCTCCTCTTGGAGCTCCTCCGGCTCACGTCCCGGAGTCGGGATGTTGAAGACCGTGATCACCACCCGGAAGACGACGTAGTAGACGACCGCGAAGCAGGCGCCGATCGGCAGGATGAGCCAGGGTTTCGTGTCCAGATGCCAGTTGACGATGTAGTCGATCAGACCCGCCGAGAAGCTGAAGCCGGCATGCACCCCGAGCGCCCAGGTGATCGCCATGGACGCACCGGTCAGCAGCGCGTGCAGGCCGTAGAGCAGTGGCGCGGCGAACATGAAGGAGAACTCGATCGGCTCGGTCACGCCCGTGACGAACGAGGTGAGTCCGACCGAGAACATCAGGCCCGCCACCCGTTTGCGGTGCTCCGGCTTGGCGCAGTGGGTCATCGCGAGCGCCGCGGCCGGCAGACCGAACATCATGATCGGGAAGAAGCCCGACATGAACTGGCCCGCCGACGGGTCCTCGGCGAAGAAGCGCGTCAGGTCGCCCTGCACCACCGTGCCGTCCGGCTTGGTGAACTCACCGGCCTGGAACCAGAAGAACGTGTTCAGGAACTGGTGCATGCCGATCGGGATCAGCAGCCGGTTGGCGACACCGAAGATGCCGGCGCCCCAGGCGCCGAGGTCGATCAGCTGTTTCGCGAACGCCGTGAGCGCGTCACCGACGGGCTCCCACAGCAGACCGAACAGCACGCCCAGGATGCAGCAGATGAAGGCCATGATGATCGGCACGAGCCGGCGGCCGTTGAAGAACCCGAGCCAGTCGACGAGTTTCTTGCGGTGATAGCGCTGCCAGATCACCGCGGTCAGCAGACCGATCAGGATGCCGCCGAGGACGCCGGGGTTCTGCGGCCTGCCGTCCGGGAGCAGCTCGGTGACCGAGCCCTCGATCGGGAACGCCTTCAGGACACCGAAGTAGACGAGGAACCCGGCGACCGCGGCCAGCGCCGTCGAGCCGTCGGCCTTCTTCGCGAAGCCGATGGCCACACCGATGCAGAACAACAGCGGCAGGCCGAAGGCGCCGTCCAGGATCGCGGTGCCGCCGAGGGTGAGCACCTTGGCCGTCTTCACCCAGAAGTCGCCGTGCAGGTAGGCGCCGAAGAGGTTGCCGAGACTGACGAGCAGGCCGGCCGCGGGCAGCACGGCCACCGGGAGCTGGAGGCTCCGGCCGACCTTCTGGAGGCCCTGGAACAGTCCGTTCCACCAGTTGCGCTGAGGTGCTGCCGCACTCCCGGTGCTCATCGGCGTCCTCCTGGAACATGCTGTATTTGGCAGGTGTTGCAGACTGGTGTAGACCAGTCGCGTACGACCCGGCGCCCGGTCTCGGGACAGGGCGCCGGTGATCGTCATCCTTCGGTACGTCACGGTTACCCGCCCGTGAAGATGGGCCAACCGTGCGTTACCGTGACGAAACGGACCGATGGCGGGCCGGGGCAGCGCTGAGCGCCTGTGCGGGCGCTCTTCGAACGCAGGGAGAAAACATGGCCAGCAAGGCTGAGAAGATCGTCGCCGGGCTCGGCGGGATCGAGAACATCGAGGAGATCGAGGGCTGCATCACCCGACTCCGCACCGAGGTCATCGACCCGGCCAAGGTCGACGAGGTCGCGCTCAAGGCCGCCGGCGCACACGGTGTCGTCAAGATGGGCACCGCGATCCAGGTCGTCATCGGCACCGACGCCGACCCCATCGCCGCCGACATCGAAGACATGATGTGACCCGCTGACCCCGGTCGGCACCGCACGCAGAGGGCCCCGTTCCGCCCGGAACGGGGCCCTCCCGCGCGACCGATAGGCTCAGTGGCATGTCTCGAATCGACGGCCGCACCCCCGAACAGCTCCGCCCGGTCACCATCGAGCGTGGCTGGAGCAAGCACGCCGAGGGCTCCGTCCTCGTCTCCTTCGGCGACACCAAGGTCTTCTGCACCGCCTCCGTCACCGAAGGCGTGCCCCGCTGGCGCAAGGGCAGCGGCGAAGGCTGGGTCACCGCCGAGTACTCGATGCTGCCGCGCTCCACCAACACCCGCGGCGACCGCGAATCCGTACGCGGCAAGATCGGCGGCCGCACCCACGAGATCAGCCGGCTCATCGGCCGCTCGCTGCGCGCCGTCATCGACTACAAGGCCCTCGGCGAGAACACCATCGTCCTCGACTGCGACGTCCTCCAGGCCGACGGCGGCACCCGCACCGCGGCGATCACCGGGGCGTACGTCGCCCTCGCCGACGCCGTCACCTGGGCCCAGGGCAAGAAGCTGGTCAAGGCCGGCCGGCAGCCGCTCACCGGAACCGTCGCCGCCGTCAGCGTCGGCATCGTGGACGGCACCCCGCTCCTCGACCTCTGCTACGAGGAGGACGTGCGCGCCGAGACCGACATGAACGTGGTCTGCACCGGCGACGGCCGCTTCGTCGAGGTGCAGGGCACCGCCGAGGCCGAACCGTTCGACCGCAAGGAACTCAACGCCCTGCTCGACCTCGCCACCGGCGGCTGCGCCGACCTCGCCGCGCTCCAGCGCACGGCGCTCGACCGGACCGCTGGGTAAAGCAGAGTAAAGAAGCAACCAAGGACGCCCTCCCGGGCGTCGTTGAAGTCACGGGCGCACGGGCCGAACCGTGCGCCCGGCCGTATCCGGGGAGGGACCGTTCCATGCTTGCGCGCCGCCGCATCGCACTCACATTCGCCACCGCCGCACTGGTCATACCGATCACCGTCGGCTGCAGCGCACTCGACAAGGCCCTCGACTGCGTCGAGACGGCCGACGCCATCGCCACCAGCGTGGACAAGCTCCAGCAGGCCGTCTCCACCGCCGCCGACGACCCCACCCAGGCGCGTGAGGCACTCGACGACATCGACAGGGAACTCGACAGCCTCGGCGACAAGACGGACAACGCCGACCTGAGCAAGGCCGTCGACGACCTCGGCACCGGGGTCGGCAACGTCCGCAAGGCGATCGAGGGCGGCGACGCCACTCCGGACATCACACCGGTCACCGACGCGGCCGCCGAGATCGGCAAGGTCTGCACGCCCGGATAATCGGGGGCATGACCCGTCTCATCCTCGCCACCCGCAACGCCGGGAAGATCACCGAACTCAGGGCCATCCTCGCCGACGCGGGCCTGCCACACGACCTCGTCGGCGCGGATGCGTACCCCGACATCCCGGACGTCAGGGAAACCGGCATCACCTTCGCCGAGAACGCCCTGCTCAAGGCCCATGCACTGGCGCGGGCCACCGGCCTGCCGGCGGTAGCCGACGACTCGGGCCTCTGCGTCGACGTCCTCGGCGGCGCCCCCGGCATCCTCTCCGCCCGCTGGGCGGGCACCCACGGCGACGACGCCGCCAACCTCCGCCTGCTCCTGGCCCAGCTCTCCGACATCGCCCCCGCGCACCGGGGCGCCCACTTCGCCTGCGCGGCGGCGCTCGCCCTGCCCGACGGCAGGGAACGGGTGGTCGAGGGCCAACTGCGCGGCACGCTGCGCTACACCCCGCAGGGCACGGGCGGCTTCGGCTACGACCCGATCCTCCAGCCGGAGGGCGAGACGCGCACGTGCGCGGAACTGACCCCGGCCGAGAAGAACGCGATCAGCCACCGGGGCAAGGCGTTCCGGGCACTGGTGCCGGTGGTGCGGGAGCTGCTGGGCTGACCGCCCCGCCGCCGAACAGACCGGACACAGAAACGGCCTGTGAATCTTCGTGATTCACAGGCCGTTCACGGGTGCGGCGGAAGGGATTCGAACCCTCAAGCCGTTTCACGGGCCACAGATCCTAAGTCTGCTGCGTCACCACTGCGCCACCGCCGCGAGCCGCCAGCCATGGTAACCGGCCGACGGCTTCACGGGACACCGAGATTCAGGCGCGGACCGGGCGTTTCTTCCCGCGGCCGCGGCACCATGTGTCGGTCTGGGCGTGGCAGTTCGGGCAGAGGTAGCGGAGATTCGCGGCACGGTTGTCCAGCCAGTCCCCGCTGATGTGATCGATCTGGAGGGTGACCGGCCGCCCGAGCCACTCGCCCGGGTTGCCGCACGACGCACATCGGTAGGGGACACCGATCTCCTGCAGCGCCCGGTGCAGCCGGTCCCTGGTCACCCGCGCGGAACCGGCCGCACCGACACGCAGCACGTCGGGCGCCACACGGCGCGGCTCCGCCGGACGTGCCGAAGCCCGAGGACGCCGTACGAAGTGGGACGTGTCGAGCCCGAGTCGGGCGACCGAGCGCCGTATCCGGCGATGGTTCGCGGCGTTCACAGGCAGCCCCAACAGGCGCATCACCTCGGCATAGCCGGTCGCTTCCGGCACAGCCGTCCGCAGCGCCTCGTCCGGGACGACGACGCGGGCATGGCGGAAGTGGCCGGTGTCGATGCCCCCTTCCCTGAGCACGCGCCCCAGTGCCGTGCGGGTCCGGCGGTCGTCCGGTAGGCCCAGCTCCCGGATCAGGTCGCGGATGCTTACGCTGCCGCGGGCCGCGACGGCCACTTCGTCGAACGTGCAGGGCAGGTCCACCGGCCGGCGGCCCACGCCCTTGAAGTGACTGATGTCGATCCCGGCGGCGCCGATACGCCGTCCGATGTGCGTCATCGCGCCGGGGGCGGGAGTGATGCCGAGCTTGCGGACCACCTCACGCAGCGTGCCCGACGACGCCACCGCCGCGGCTATCGCTTCGTCCGGGTACTTGCGCCAGGGGCTGCGCCGCCTGAAGTGGCTGATGTCCAGGCCCAGTTCCGCGACCTTTTCCTGAAGGACCCGCCGCTGACCGCCGCTCTCCTTGAGCCCCAGATGCCGTATCAGCGACGCCCAGCCGTGTGTCACGGCGACCGCCTCGGCGAGCGGTTCCCGCGTATACCTCGCTGCCATCGCCCCTCCCCGGTCCGGCCGCCCGTTCGCCCCTCGCACTGAACCAACGAACCGCCCGCCGGACAGTCACACCCGGTCGCGGGCGAGCGACGGGCACGCAGAAGGCCCGCACCCCGTTCGTCCGGTGCGGGCCCTTCCCCGGCCGTGTCGTCCCCGTCAGCAGGTCAGAACTTCGGTTCCGTCGCCTGCGCGTGGACCAGTTCCGCCGCCTCCTCCTTCGTGCCCACCGCCGGAGGTGAGCCGTCCAGGGGCTTCTGCGCCGTCTCCTTCATGCACGCCACCGCGATCACACCCACCAGCGCCGCCGCCATCGAGTAGTACGCCGGCATCAGATTGCTGCCCGTGACACTGATCAGCGCCGTGATCACCAGCGGGGTCGTACCGCCGAAGAGGGACGCCGACAGGTTGTAGCCGACCGACAGGGAGCCGTAGCGGACCGGAGTGGGGAACAGCGCGGGGAGGGCCGCGGACATCGTGCCGAGCAGGCAGAGCAGTGACAGGCCCAGCATCAGCATGCCCGCGACGATCGCCGGGATGCTGCCCTGGCGGATCAGCAGGAACGCGGGGAGCGAGAGGACGAGGAAGCCGAGCATGCCCGCCATCAGCAGCGGCTTCCGGCCGACGCGGTCGCTCAGCCTGCCCACCTGGTTGATCAGCAGCATCAGCAGGACCATCACGCCCAGCAGGATCAGCAGACCGTGGGTCTCGCTGTAGCCGAGTTCGTCCGACAGATACGTCGGCATGTACGACAGAAGCATGTAGTCCGTGACGTTGTACGCGCCGACCAGCGCGATGCACAGGATCAGCGTCGGCCAGTAGTTCCTGAAGATCTTGGCGAGGTCGCCCTTCGTCGAGGTCTCGATCGTGTCCGCGGCCTCCGACGCGTGCGCGCTCTCCTCCTCCAGCTTCTTGAACGCCGGTGTCTCGTCCAGCTTCAGCCGCAGATACAGACCGACCAGACCGAGCGGGCCCGCGACCAGGAACGGGACGCGCCAGCCCCAGGCCTCCATGGTGTCGGGGCCGAGCCAGGCCGTCAGGAGCGTCACCAGGCCGGCCGCGCCCACGTAGCCGGCGAGCGTGCCGAATTCCAGGAAGCTGCCGAAGTACCCCCGGCG
Source organism: Streptomyces sp. NPDC096193 (assembly GCF_040302905.1). Lineage (NCBI taxonomy): Bacteria > Bacillati > Actinomycetota > Actinomycetes > Kitasatosporales > Streptomycetaceae > Streptomyces > Streptomyces sp. NPDC096193. The sequence continues at coordinate 155,599 of NZ_JBEOSJ010000009.1, forward strand.
CTTGTCGGGCGCGTACTCCGCGATGAACGTGGAGGCGCCGCCGTACTCACCGCCGGTGGAGAAGCCCTGGACCAGGCGGAAGAAGATCAGCAGGGCGGGGGCCCAGACGCCGATCGAGGCGTACGAGGGGATCAGGCCGATCGCGAGCGTGCCGATCGCCATGAGGATCATCGTCAGCGCGAGGACCTTCTTGCGGCCGATCCTGTCGCCCATCGGGCCGAAGAACATACCGCCCAGCGGCCGGACGAGGAAGGCGACGGCGAAGGTCGCGAAGGAGGACAGCAGCTGCGCGGTGTCGTTCTCGGAGGGGAAGAAGACATGCCCCAGGGTCACTGCCAGATAGCTGTAGATCCCGAAGTCGAACCACTCCATGGCGTTACCGAGCGATGCCGCTTTCGTGGCCCGCTTGACCGCCGCCTCGTCGGTGACGGTGATGTCCGTACGCCTGAGCTTGGGGTTCTTCCGCTGGGCGATGGTGCGGAAGAGTATCCGGTGGCGTCTGACCGCCTGGGGATCGACCGGTGTCTCCGGGCCGGTGGCCGCCATGAACGGGTTCCTCTCCTGGGTGCTGAAGTCCAGAAGAACACCTTCTCGATCGTGGCGCCTGCAAACCGGGGCCGCCCGAAACCGAGGTCCCCTGTGACGGGGACCTCGGTCACACCGGTGCCGGCGGGAGCGGGTGCCTCAGATGCCGAGATCCTTGATGATCTTTGCGACATGGCCGGTGGCCTTGACGTTGTAGAGCGCCCGCTCGACCTTGCCCTCCTCGTCGACGACGATCGTCGAGCGGATGACCCCGGTCACGGTCTTGCCGTACAGCTTCTTCTCGCCGAAGGCGCCGTAGGCCTCCAGAGTCTCCTTCGAGGGATCGCCCACCAGCGTGACCTTCAGGCTCTCCTTCTCGCGGAACTTCGCGAGCTTCTCCGGCTTGTCCGGCGACACGCCGATGACCTCGTATCCCGCGCCCGCCAGCAGCTCCAGGTTGTCCGTGAAGTCGCAGGCCTGCTTGGTGCAGCCGGGGGTGAGCGCCGCCGGGTAGAAGTAGACGATCACTTTCCGGCCCTTGTGCGCCGCGAGCGAGACCTCGTTGCCGTCGGCGTCGGGCAGGGTGAAGTCGGGTGCGGGGTCGCCGGGCTGGAGTCGCTCGCTCATGGTTCTCCTCGGAAGGCGTGCGGATGTACGCCGTCGAGCGTAATGGGGGTGCCGTGGGGTGCGGGGGCCGCCGAGCTGACAGACTGTCGAGGAAGGACTACCGGACACGACGACGGAGGCAGCGCGGTGTCGGACGCGAGGACCCCTGCGCAGATCGAGGCGGACATCGTCCGCCGGCGCGACCAGCTTGCCGAGACGCTGGACGAGATCGGTGTGCGAGTGCACCCGAAGACGGTCATCGGCGACGCGAAGGCGAAGGTTGCCTCCACGGTGGACCGGACCGCGGGACGCGCCTTCGTGGCGGTGAACCGTACGGTGTTCGATGTCCGGGCGCAGTTCGTCCGCGAGGACGGCGCACCGCGCCTGGAGCGGCTCGTTCCGGTTGCCGTGGTGGTCGTGGGCCTGGTGGGGCTCCTCGCCGTGTCCGCGCGCAGGCGCCGGGGGTGACCCTCGGGCGTACGAACCGCCTCCGGGCAGGTAGGTTCGAGGTGTGAGCGCCAACAGCCATGAGCCCAGCCAGCAGCACGACAAGCTGCCCATCCGGATGCTGCACGACCGCGTACTGGTGCGGACCGACATCCCGGAGGGCGAGCGGCGTTCCAGCGGTGGCATCGTCATCCCGGCGACCGCAGCGGTCGGCCGGCGCCTCGCGTGGGCCGAAGTGGTGACGGTCGGGCAGAACGTACGGACCGTGGAGCCGGGTGACCGGGTGCTGTACGACCCCGAGGACCGTGCCGAGGTCGAGGTGCGGGGTGTGGCGTACGTGCTGATGCGTGAGCGGGACCTGCACGCGGTGGCGGCCGACCGCTTCCAGGGCTCCGAGGACTCCACCGGGCTCTACCTGTAACTCCGCCGAGACCTGTAACTCTGCCGAGCCGCACGGGTCTGTGGCGACGGAAGGGCCGGTGACCGAGGTCACCGGCCCTTCCGTCTGCCCTTTGCTACGGTGGGGACACCCCGACGAGACGCGCCGTACCGGGTTGGCAAAGACGACGCACCCCGTTGAAGTTCCGCGTCTCGGAGGTGCCGTCATGGCCTGGGTCCTGCTCGTTGTCGCCGGTCTGCTCGAAGTCGGCTGGTCGATCGGGATGAAGTTCACCGATGGGTTCACCCGGCTGTGGCCGAGCGTGTTCACCGGTCTCGGGATCGTCGCCAGCATGCTGCTGCTCTCGCACGCCGCCCGGACGCTGCCCATCGGCACGGCGTACGGGGTGTGGGTCGGCATCGGCGCGGCGGGAGCCGCCGTGGTCGGCATGTTCGTGCTCAATGAGCCGGTGACCGCTGCCCGGATCTTCTTCGTCTGTCTGCTGCTGGTCGCGGTGGTCGGACTGAAGGCGACCTCGGGTCACTGAGTCCGGGCCGATGGCGACCTCGGGTCACTGAGTCCGGGCAGCCCTCCAGCCGGGTCACCGAGGCCGGACGAGTCGGCTGGGGGTGCTGCCCGCGCCGCCACCGGCACCGTCCGTGTCGCCGCCGGCTCCGGTGGGCCGGCTGTCCCCGGCTCCGCCGGTCGCCGCTCCTCCGGTCCCCTCGCCGGTCCCGCCTCCTCCCGTCTGCCCGCCGGGCCGTCCCGCGGTGCCTTCGTCGCCGCCGGTGCTGCCGCGGGTGTCACCCCCGGTGGGCGTTCCCGCGGTCTGACCTACTGTCTGACCCGCCGTCTGCCCGGCGCCCGTCGGTTCGCCGATCCCCGGCCCCGGTGTCGTGCTCGGGCTTCCGCCGGGCGACGGTGTCTGCCCGGGGGACTGCGACGCGGGTGAGGACTCGGCGGGGGACTCCGCCTCGGACGGCGGCAGTTCCTCCTGCGCGCCCTCCTCCAGCTGCAGGTCGAACTCCACGATCTCGGAGTCCTCCAGAGCGGCCCCGGTGTACTGGCCCCAGATCTTCGCCGGCGCCCCGCCGCCGTTGATCCGAGGCAGTCCCAGCGCCCCGTAGAGCGGTTTCTGCGCGCCGGTCACGGGATCCTGGCCCATCACCGCGACCACGGTCGCCAGTTGCGGGGTGTAGCCCGCGAACCAGGCGGCCTTGTCCTCCTCGGCGGTCCCGGTCTTGCCCGCAGCCGGGCGGCCGGCGGACTGTGCCGCCGTCCCGGTGCCGCCCTCGACCACGCTCTGCAGGATCGAGGTGGTCGTGTCGGCGGCTTCCCGGCTGACGACCTGTGCGGCGTCTTCCTTCGGCAGCCGCACCTGCTGTCCGTCCTTGGTGACCCGCTGGACCAGGGTGTAGGCGCCGTGCCGGCCGTGATTGGCGAGTGTGGCGTACGCCTTCGTCATGTCGAGCACGCCGGCCGTCGCGGGACCGAGGGCGATGGACGGCGAGGCGGTGAGGTCCGGGGTGCTCGCGGGGATGCCGAGATCGATCGCGGTCTGTTTGACCCTGGCCGGGCCGACGTCCATGGCCATCTGCGCGTAGACCGCGTTGACCGACTTGTCGGTGGCGGTGCGGACGGTGATGGGGCCGTAGGAGTGGCCGTCCTCGTTCTCGGGGGCGTACGGCTTGCCGCTCCAGCCCTGGACCGTGCGCCGGTCGGTGCCGTCGTAGACGGTGTTGGGGGTGATGGGGCGGTCGTCCTGGGTGACCGAGCCGTTCTCGACGGCCGAGGTGAAGACGAACGGCTTGAAGGTGGAGCCGACTTGGTAGTCGCGGCGGGTCGCGTTGTTGACGTACTGGCGGGTGTAGTCGACTCCGCCGTACAGGGCGACGACCTTGCCGGAGGCGGGGTCGATCGACGCGCCGCCGACGCGGACGTTGCGGTCGGCCTTGCGGGTGTCGCTCAGCTTGGACGTCACCTGGTCGTCGACCGCCTCGGTGAGGGCGGTCTGCTTGGCGCGTTCCAGTGTGGTGGTGATCCGGTAGCCGCCGACGGCGAGCGTCTTCTCGTCGATGATGTCGTTGCCGGTCAGGTAGTCCTCGACGGCCTGGACGATGTAGCCGCGCTGCCCGGACAGGCCGGTCGCGGGCTTGGCCCGCTCGGGGACGGGGAAGGTGAGCGCGGCGCGGTCGGCCGGGCTCAGCCACCTCTTCTTGACCATGCCGCCCAGCGTGTAGTTCCAGCGGCCGAGGGCTGCGGCCCGGTTCTCGGGGTGGGTGGCGATGTCGTAGGCGCTCGGGGCGTTGAGCAGCGAGGCGAGATAGGCGCCGCGGGCGGTGTCGATCTCCTCGATGTCCGTGCCGTAGTAGGCCTGGGCGGCGGCCTGGATGCCGTACGCGTTGCGCCCGAAGTAGCTGGTGTTGAGGTAGCCCTCCAGGATCTCGCTCTTGCTCTGCTCGCGGCCGAGCTTGATCGCGATGAAGAACTCCTTCCACTTCCGCGAGACCGTCTGTTCCTGGCCCAGGTAATAGTTCTTGACGTACTGCTGGGTGATCGTGGAGCCGGACTGCCGGCCCTTGCCGGTGACGGTGTTCCAGGCGGCGCGGACCATGGCCTTCGGGTCGACGGCGCGTTCGGAGTAGAAGTCCCGGTCCTCGGCGGCCAGTACGGCCCGCTGGACCGTCAGCGGGACCTGCGCGAGTTTCACGTTCTCGCGGTTGACCTCGCCGTCGCGGGCGATCTGGGTGCCGTCCTCGTAGAGGTAGACGTTGGACTGCGAGGTGGCCGCGGCGTTCGCGGGCGGGATGTCGACGAGGAGATAGCCGGCGAGGAAGCCGCCGATCAGCAGCAGGGCGACGAGAAGGATTCCGCCGAGCAGCATCCGCCAGGTGGGGAGGAGCCGACGGAAGCCGGTACGCCTGCGGTTCTTCGTCGCCGGGAGGGGTGCCGGCCCGATGGCGGTCACGTCCCTGGGGTTCCAGCCGTGCTGCGGCTCGCTCATACGGCCATACTGCCCTTTTCGCGCGCATATCCCTCGGATCCGACAGAACGCTGCATCTCTCCGGGGGACAGCTTTCGGACCCCGCGCCCGGAAAAGGGCTCGCGACGGGTCTCGCGGCCAGGCTAGGGTCGGGCGCTTTGGTGTCGCGCTCCGGTGACGCTTTGGTGCCGCGATCTGGTGTCGCGCGATGGGTGGCGCATTGTGAAGCACCGGGCGAAGGGGGAGACGTGCGGCTGTATGCGGTCGTTGCCGTCGGTGGGTTCCGGCGCTATGCGACGTACCGGGTGGCGACGGCGGCAGGAGTGTTCACCAACACCGTCTTCGGCTTCATCATGGCGTACACCTATATGGCTCTCTGGGATCAGCGCCCCCACCTCGGCGGATACGACGTCTCCGAGGCGCTGACCTTTGTGTGGCTCGGCCAGGCCCTGCTGATGACCTGCGCCATGATGGGCGGCGGCTTCGAGGACGAGCTGATGGAACGCATTCGCACCGGCGACATCGCGATCGACCTCTACCGGCCCGCCGACCTCCAACTGTGGTGGCTCGCGGGCGACCTGGGCCGGGCCGCCTTCCATCTGATGGGCCGTGGCATCGTCCCCATGGTCCTCGGCGCGTTCGCCTTCGACCTGGCGCTGCCGGGGTCCCCGCTGACCTGGATCGCCTTCCTGATCTCGGTGACGCTCGGCGTGGTCGTGAGCTTCGCCCTGCGCTTCCTGGTCGCTCTGTCGGCCTTCTGGCTGATGGACGGTGCCGGCGTCGTCCAGATCTGCTGGCTCGCGGGCCTGTTCTTCTCCGGGATGCTTTTGCCGCTCAACCTCTTCCCCGGCACGCTCGGCGACATCGCCCGGGCGCTGCCCTGGTCCTCGCTCCTCCAGGTTCCCGCCGACATCTTCCTCGGCAAGCACACCGGCTGGGGACTGCTGGGCGCCTACGCCTTCCAGTGCGGCTGGGCCGTGGCGCTGCTCGGCGCGGGGCGCGCTCTCCAGTCCGTCGCGACCCGCAGGGTGGTGGTCCAGGGTGGTTGAGACGCTCACCGCCGGTCTGCGGACCTACCGCATGATCGCCGCGATGTGGATCCGCTCCACGATGACCTACCGCACGTCCTTCCTGCTGACCGTCTTCGGGAACCTCGCGGCCACCGCCTTCGACTTCGTCACAATTCTGCTGATGTTCTCGCACGTCGACGCGCTGGGCGGCTACTCCCTGGGCGAGATCGCCCTGCTGTACGGGGCGACCGGCACCGCCTTCGGCATCGCCGACCTCGTCATGGGCTCCATGGACCGCCTCGGCCGACGGGTGCGTGACGGCACGCTCGACGTCCTCCTGGTGCGCCCCGCGCCGGTGCTCGCCCAGGTCGCGGCCGACCGGTTCGCGCTGCGCCGCCTCGGCCGGATCACCCAGGGGCTGCTGGTCCTCGGTTACGGGCTGCTGACCGTGGACGTCGACTGGACGCCTCTGCGGGTCCTGATGGTGCCGATGATGCTGCTCAGCGGCGCGGCGATCTTCTCCTCGGTCTTCGTGGCGGGGGGTGCCTTCCAGTTCTGGGCGCAGGACGCGTCCGAGGTGCAGAACTCGTTCACGTACGGCGGCAACACCCTTCTGCAGTATCCGCCGACGCTCTTCGCCAAGGACCTGGTGCGCGGGGTGACCTTCGTGGTGCCCCTCGCCTTCGTCAACTGGCTGCCCGCGCTGTACGTGCTGGGGCGGCCCTATCCGCTCGACCTGCCCCACTGGCTCGCCTTCCTGCCGCCGGTGGTCGCCGCCGTGTGCTGCCGGCTGGCGGGGTTCGCGTGGCGGGTCGGGCTCCGTTCGTACCGGAGCACAGGGAGCTGACTGTGGAGAACACGGAGAGCACGCGGACCACGGAGAGCACGGGCGGTGTGGGGAGCACGGGCGGCGGGGCGAGGACGGAGACTGCCGAGAGCGCCGCTACCGCGGTGACCGCCGACACGGCCGACACCGCCGAGACGGCCGCTACCGCGGTGAGCGCCGAGGCCGAGGCCTTCATCGAACTCGACGGCATCGAGAAGGTCTTCGACGTACGCCGCAAGGCCGGTCGGCTGCGTCGCGAGAAGCACCAGGTGCGGGCCGTCGACGGGATCAGCTTCCGGGTGTCGCGCGGCGAGATGGTCGGCTACATCGGACCGAACGGCGCCGGCAAGTCCACCACCATCAAGATGCTCACCGGCATCCTCACTCCCAGTGCCGGACGGCTGCGGGTCGCCGGCATCGACCCCTCACGCGAGCGCACCCGGCTCGCCCAGCGGATCGGCGTCGTCTTCGGCCAGCGCACCACCCTGTGGTGGGACCTTCCGCTGAAGGACTCGTACCGGCTCGTGCACCGGATGTACCGCGTACCCGACCGGCGCTTTCGGGACAATCTCGAACGCTGCGTCGAACTCCTCGACCTGGCCGACCTCCTGGACGTCCCCGTACGCCAGCTCTCGCTCGGACAGCGCATGCGCGGCGACATCGCCGCCGCTCTGCTGCACGATCCCGAGGTGCTCTACCTCGACGAGCCGACCATCGGACTCGACGTGATCTCCAAGGCGAAGGTCCGTGCGTTCCTGCTCGACCTGAACGCCGAACAGGGCACCACCGTCCTGCTGACCACCCACGATCTGACCGACATCGAGCAGCTGTGCAAGCGCGTGATGGTCATCGACCACGGCCGGCTGATGTACGACGGAGCACTCGCCGGGCTGCACGAGATCGGCGAGAGCGAACGGACGCTGGTGGTCGACCTGGAGCGCGAACTGCCCCCGGTGGTACTGGAATCGGCGCGTACGGTCAAGGTCGAGGGGCCCCGCCAGTGGCTCGCCTTCCCCGCGTCCCAGTCGGCCGCGCCGTTGGTGGCCGCGCTCGCCGCCGCGTACCCCGTGGTCGATCTGTCGGTCCGCGAGCCGGACATCGAGGCCGTGATCGCCACCATGTATGCCGAGCGCCCGGGCTTGTAGCCCCACCGCTGGGAGCCGGGCGCCGCGCTGGATATTCTGGCCGCATGAGCGAACTCCCTGAGATGCGCGCCTCCGACGCCGAGCGCGAACGGATTGCCGAACGGCTCCGAGACGCGGTGGCGGAGGGTCGGCTGGACATGGAGGAGTTCGAGGAACGTCTCGACGCCACCTACAAGGCGCGTACGCACGGTGAGTTGGTACCCCTGGTCAGCGATCTCCCGCTGACGGGCGCCCCCACGGCGGCTCCGGTGTCGGCGGCGGGCTCCGGACGGTGGGCCGACCGTATCGGCGGGCCGGGCACCTCCAAGGGCGCGTTCGCGTTCTGGGGCGGCTTCAGCCGCAAGGGGACCTGGACGGTCCCGCGGCTGTTCACCAGCTTCACGATGATGGGCGGCGGTGAACTCGACCTGCGTGAGGCGCGGTTCGAGGACCGGGAGACGGTGATCCGCTGCTTCGCCATCATGGGCGGGGTCCACATCGTCGTACCGCCCGACCTGAACGTCGAGGTCAACGGCATCGGCTTCATGGGCGGTTTCGGCGAGGAGGGCGACGGCGAGTCGGAGCCCGACCCGACGGCACCTCGCGTACGGATCACCGGTTTCGCGCTGATGGGCGGCGTGGGCGTCGAGCGCAAGCTCCGCAAGGCCGAGAAGCAGCGGCTCAAGGCGGAACGCGCGGCGGAGCGCGAGCGCCTGGAGAAGGGCGGAGAGAGCGGCCGGCTGAAGAAGGGCGACGGGGGCGACCGCAAGGAACTGGGCTGATCCCTGCAGGAGTTGGGATCCGGCGGGGGCCGGGTCCGGCTCGTCCTGAGAGCTGGGACGCGGGCTGAGGCGGGTTCCCGCCGTGCGCCCGCGGGTTTCCGGGCCGTGCGCCTGCGGGTTCAGGCCGTGCGCCTGCGGGTTCCGGGGCCGGGGGCCGGGCGCGTCCACCGTCGTGACGCGCCCCCGTCCACTCGTACAGCCCGGCGCCTCACAGCCGAGCCGGGTCCACCGCCCTCGCCATGCGCGCGAAGCCCGCGTCGCTCGGGTGCAGATGGTCCCCCGAGTCGTACCGGGGCAGCAGCCGGCCCGGTGCGTACGGGTCCCGCAGCGCCCGGTCGAAGTCCACGACCGCGTCGAAGATCCGCCCGCTGCGGACGGCGGCGTTGATGTCCTGCCGCGCCTCCTGGACGGCGCGGGTGCAACGCTCGTGCCCCGCGCAGGGCAGCAGGGTCGCCCCCAGGACACGCAGATCGCGCGCCTGCGCCCGGCGGGCCAGCTGGGTGAGCCCTGCCGTGACCGAGGCGGCGTCCGGCTCGTACGAGGCGCGCAGCAGATCGTTGATGCCGATCGCGACGATCACGGTCCGTACGCCGGGCCGCGCGAGCACATCGCGGTCGAAGCGGGCGAGTGCGCTGGGGCCGCGGCCTTCGAGCAGCAGCCGGTTGCCGCTGATGCCCTGGTTGAGCACGGCGAACTGCTCGGTGCCGTGGGCGTTCAGCCTCTCGAAGAGCCTGTCCGGCCAGCGGCGGTTGGCGTCGATCGTGGAGGTCACTCCGTCGGTGATCGAGTCCCCGATGGTGACCACGGCGCCCCGGACGTCCTGGGTCAGCACGTCGACGGCGGTCAGATGCCGCCAGGCGAAGGTCTGCTCGGTGTAGGAGTCCCCGGAGACGTCATCCGTACGGTCGCCGTCGGCGAGGTACGAGGTCTGCCGAGCCCGCGGGTGGAGGGTGACCGGCCTGCCGGCCGGCGTGTGGATGCTGACCAGCAGATCGCCGTCGTACGGGATCCCCAGCGTGACGGGGTCGCTGACGAACTGCCCGCCCGGGGCGATCGTGACGGCTTCCGCCTTGCGGAACGTCACCCGCCGCAGGGTGCCGGGCACGGCCGCGGCGGTCGTCCCCGCGCGCAGCGCCAGGGAGACGCGGGCGATGTGCAGCGGCTCCCGTCCGGCGAGGTTGGAGAGCGTGAGGCGGGCGGCCGACCCGCCGATACTGGTGTGTACGACGTTGCGTACGGACCGGTCGCCGCGGGCGGAGTCCTGGAGGTCGGCCTGCACGGGCGCGGCGGCCCAGGTCCCGACCCAGACGGCGGGTGAGCCGACGGCCGTGCGGACGGCGGTGCGGCCCCGGGCCGCCTCGACTCCGAGGTATATCGCGCTGCAGATGAGGACGATGACGGCGGTGACGCCGGCGAGAGTCGCGTATCCGCGACGCATGTTCATGAACACATCATCCGATATGGCACGGGAACTCGTGATGCGCCCCAGGAGTACCTGGGGTAGGGACTATGCGTACGGGTGCGCGCGGACGGGTGGAGCGGATGAACCACACAGACCGAGATGGACCGGAAGATCCGGAGAAGACGCAGGCCACGGCGGCTGCGGGTGGGGAGGACGCCCACGCGCGGCGGCCGGGCCGGGCTGCCGGGCCGGGGGAGGGGGGCGGCGCGGGGCGAAAGGAGCGTCCGGCGGGCGCGGGCGGCGCGACGGGGGGCGCACAGGCCTCCCGGGGCTCGGCGGCGGGTTCCGGCGGTGCGGCGGGCTCGGCCGATGGGGCGACGGGCTCCGGCGGTGCGGTGGGTTCGGCGGACGGTGTGGCGGGTTCCGCGGCCTCGGCGGATGGGGTGACGGGCTCCGGCGGTGCGGCGGGCTCGGCGGACGGTGCGGTGGGTTCCGCGGGCTCGGCGCCGGGCTCCCGGGACGCCCGGCCGGGCTCGCAGGGCTCCGCGACGGGTTCCCCGGGCGGCGCGGCGGCCTCCGGGCGGGCCTCCGGAGCGACCTCGGGGGCGACCTCGGGGGCGGGGGCCGCGCCGGGCCGTGCGGCCCTGGGCGCCCGTACCCGGACCTCGCTCCCCGGATTCGCGTACACCGAGGCCGACGAGGAGAAGCAGCGCGGCGTACGGCGCATGAAGCTCACCGCGCTGGGGCTGCTCGTCTTCGTCGCCGTCGTCTTCGCCCTCGCCACCTGGGCGGGCAACGCCGGCGCCGGCCCCTGGACCGGTTATGTCGCCGCCGCGGCGGAGGCCGGCATGGTCGGCGCCCTCGCCGACTGGTTCGCCGTCACCGCGCTGTTCCGCCACCCGCTGGGCATCCCCATCCCGCACACCGCGATCATCCCCAACAAGAAGGACCAGCTGGGCGCCTCGCTCGGTTCCTTCGTCGGCGAGAACTTCCTCTCCGGGGACGTCGTACGCGCCCGTCTCAGCGCCCTCGGTATCGGCGGCCGCCTCGGCGCCTGGCTCGCCGAGCCCGCCCATGCCGACCGCGTCACCGCCGAGCTTTCCACCGCGCTGCGCGGCGCGCTCACCGTGCTGCGGGACTCCGACGTCCAGGCCGTCGTCGGCGAGGCGATCACCCGGCGCGCGGACAACGCCGAGATCGCGCCCGGCGTCGGCAAGACCCTGCAGAAGGTGGTGGCGGACGGCGCCCACCACCGGGCCGTCGACCTCGTCTGCGCCCGTGCGCACGACTGGCTGGTCCTGCACTCGGACTCCGTGATGGACGCCGTCGAGGGCGGTGCCCCGGGCTGGACCCCGCGGTTCGTGGACCGGAAGGTCGGCGAGCGGGTGTACCGGGAACTGCTGCGGTTCGTGACCGAGATGCGGGACATGCCCGCCCATCCGGCCCGCGGCGCGATCGACCGCTTCCTGACGGACTTCGCCGCCGACCTCCAGTCGGACACGGACACCCGCGCCCGTGTGGAGCGAATGAAGTCGGACCTGCTGGCCCGCTCCGAGGTCCAGGACGTGATCGCGTCCGCGTGGTCCTCCGTACGCGCCATGATCATGTCGGCGGCCGAGGACGACCGCAGCGAACTGCGGCTGCGGGCCCGCTCCTCGCTGCTGTCCCTGGGGGCGCGCCTCGCGACCGACGGCCGGCTCCAGGCGAAGCTGGAGGGGTGGATCGAGGACGCCGCGGTCTACGTGGTGACGACCTACCGCGCCGAGATCACCTCGCTGATCTCGGAAACTGTCGCGAGCTGGGACGCCGAGCACACCTCGCGCAAGATCGAGGCTCACATCGGACGGGACCTGCAGTTCATCCGGATCAACGGCACGGTCGTCGGTGCGCTCGCCGGTCTGCTGATCTACACCGTGGCACACGCGCTGGGCGGGTGACGGGCCCCTTCCTGACCCGTCACCCGCCCAGACACTCAGGGGAGGTGTGATGTAGTACGGGCGGCGGCGCGGATGTGTTCAACACCGGCCGGACGACTCCGCGACCGGACCGCCGTCCGCCCGGCCGCACCTCTCCAAGATGTGCGCCGAAGACCCTCAGTCAGTGGACGAGCGGTCTGCGGACCGCGCGGTCGGCGAACTCGGCGGTGTGGATGTTGGAGCAGTAACTGCGCGGACGCGCCGGACGACGTCCGGGCTCGGGCCCGTGAGCCTGCCGGAGACGGCGAAGACCCAGCCCGGCACGGCCGGTTGAAGTAGTCGCATACCTGCGGCGGCCGGGTCGTCCCTCCCGGCCGCCGCCACGGCCGTGCCCGTTCCCGGTGACGCGAGACCTGCGTGCGCAGCGGCTGACGGTCACGGGAATGCGGCGCGACGCTCGTCCTCACTCGCAGGCGACGCCGTCGCCGTCCCGGTCGAGGTGGCGTCCGTAGCCGGGGTCACCGGCCCGGATGGGCGCGGCACCCGCGGCCCGCACCTCGGAGCAGTTGGCGTACGACACGCTCCCGCCTCCACCGCTCGTGGATCCGCCCCCGGAACTCCCGCCGGACGAACCGCCCCCGCCGGAGTACGGCTCACACCCCACGCCGTCACCGTCCCGGTCCAGATGGCGCCCGTAGCCCGGGTCACCGACCTCGACGGGCGCGGCACCGGCGGCCTCGGCGGCGGCGCAGTTCGCATACAACTTCGCGGGCGCGGCAGGCTCCTTGGGCGCGACCGGCTCCTTGGGCGCGGCGGGCTTCTCCGGCGGCGCGGGTGCGTCCACGGTGATCCGCACCTCGGCGGTCCCGGACACGGCGTCGCTGCCTGTCACCTCCACCTTGTACGTGAAGGTGTCCTCGCCGTCGTACCCCGCAACCGGCTTGTACACCACGGTGTTGCCGTCGACGGTCGCGGTGCCGTGGGAGGGAGGCGAGTCGACGGTGACAGCGAAGGTCTCGTCGTCGAGGACCATCTGCACATTGCCGCTGGTCCCGCTCCCGAGGGTGACGGTGTCGTTCTGGAGCACCTGAACGACGATCTCCTCCCCGCTGTCGGCGCTCTCCTGGTCATCGACGAGTTCGAGCAGAGCCTTGGCGGAAGGCGCCGGCTTCGCGGCCGCGGACGCGCTCGCGACCTGCTCGGCGGCGGGCTTGGCGTCCTGAGCGCTCTCGCCCCCACACCCGGTGACCCCCACCACCGCCATCACGACACCAACTGCGGCCACGGCGATGCGCCCCTGCGTACGTATCCGAGTCATGTGCCCCCCAAGGCTGACGGATCCGGACTGAGGGGGCTGAGCATTTCATTCCGGTTAACCGGTGATAGTGCAAGTAAGGATGTTTGTGGCTGAGTTGTGATGAGAGTGCGTGGATCCAGGACCTGGGCAGCGGGGACACGAGGGCCCCTGGCGTTCGACTAACCTCGCGATCGGGCCACTTATCGATCGACTGCGGACACCCTTGGTCGTAAAGCTACTGATCAGATCGAACGTGATCGCCGCATCGGCAGCATGTTCGCATGGCTGCAGAACCCTATAGAGCTGTCTTCGGGCACGTGGGAAGCGTCCTTCCCGGTACGACCTTCGAGTCCCGCCAAGAGGTCAAGGACGCGAAGCTGCACAAGGAGCAGCGTGCCGGGATCTCCTGGGGGCGTGACGCAGAGGGGCAGCGCGCGGCCGACGCCATCATCCTCAGCGAGGGCTACGAGGACGACCGCGATGACTGGGACGAGATCCTCTATACAGGCGCCGGTGGTCGTGATGCCAACACCGGACGGCAGGGCTCCGACCAGGACTGGGAGAACAACGGCAACGCCGGTCTACGCCGGAGTCGTATCAAAAGTACCCGGTTCGGGTCATTCGTGGTCGTGCCAAGGACCTCAGTTACGCGCCTAGTAGCGGCTATCGATACGACGGGTTGTACGAAGTCACCGGGGAGGCGCGCGAGGAGGGGATGTCTGGCTTCCAGATCTGTCGGTTCTCCCTGCGCCGGCTTCCGGAGGAAAGGCAGGAGCTGACTCCCCTTGAGCAGCAAGTCAAAGAGCTTTTGGACGGAGCACCGCCTCGAGCGACGAGCACCGTCGAGCGTGTCGTCCGGGATACGGCGGTAGCGCGCAAGGTGAAGCGGTGGTACGACCACACGTGCCAGATATGCAGGACCCCCCTCGTTGTCGGCGCAGGAGTGAGCTATGCGGAGGGCGCTCACATCCAAGCGCTGGGACGGCCCAGTAATGGTCCTGATGTGGAGGGTAACGTTCTCTGCCTCTGTCCGAACTGCCACATCCGCTTCGATCGGGGAGCGATGTACTTGACCGACCGTCTGGAGGTCGTGGATCGGTTCACTGATGCCTCAGCTGCCCATGCCGTGGCGTTGCTGACGGTGGAGGAACATCGCATCCAGGCAAAGTTCCTTCGTGCGCATCGGCGCTTCTGGGGGATCGATTGCGCGGGAGCCTAAGGGCTATTACGTGCTCTCCGGTGGATCAGCGCGCGGCGTCAGATGCGGTAGTGAGGTGCAGGTGCCGTAGCTGTCGTCGTGTGCCCGTTAGGGACTACGGGACAGCCCTTAGCTCGCCGATATAGTCGAGTACGTCCACACATCGGCCGGCATCTCGTAACGTAGCTTCCAGGTAATCCCCATCGGCTTGCTGCCTTCGTGGCTGACGTAGTCCGCGGGTCCCAGCAACATCCAGGGCTGAGGGCCGCCAACGTCCGTCTTCTTGTACCGGCGAACGAAAAGCATGACGTGAGTGCCCTGCGCCTTGTGTGCCTGGTAGCGCAGGCCTGTGGGGGAGGTGCTGGAGGTTTGGTTCTGGGACTCCCAGTGAAAGAGGAAGTCGTTCTTGGCGTAGTCCCGGTACCGCGTCTGCGGGGAGAAGTCCTTCTCGTCCTTCTCCAAGGTGATCAGTAGCGCGTCCGTCTGGATGCTCTCGCACCACTTCACTCCCTCGCGGAAGTGTCCCGGCATAAACCCGCCGATGGATGACTGTCCTAGGGCCGGCAGGATCTCCTCGCGGCTATAGGAAGCGTGCACCGTTAGCGGGAGCCTGGCGAGATCATCGACCAGAGGGACAGGCATGTGGTCCACTCTGTCCAGGGCGTACGCGAGCAGTTGGCGCAGCTCGTTCCGGACTGAGTGCTGGGGCTCCAACTCGTCCAGCGCATCCTGGTAGGTGGCATGTCCGCCAAGAGGCCAGAGAGAGAAGTAGAGCATGCGGGCGTACGCCTGGTCCCGTGCCCTGAGGTCGTCGTAGCGTGGGGCATTGTCCACGAGGAGTTGAGAGTAGGCCGCGACCCGCTCTGGATCATCGACGTGGAGGAAGGCGGGGACTCGCTTGAGGAGCCCTTCCTCGCCTTCTGGCGGTATGCCATCCAACAGTCCGGAACGTCGCAAGAGTCCCGTCCAGGAGTTGCCGTTTCCGCGATAGATCTCTTTCAGCTCGCGTCCGCTCTCCTTGAGGTAGGCCGCTAGGTGCAACTCGCCGTATTGACGGACCTCCCGGGCGAGCTGGGTGACATTCACGCTGATTTGGCTACGAATGTTGTCGAGGATCAGATCCTTGGCCTTGGGCTCCAGGACGATCTGGCAACCAGAGGGGAGCTGCGGGAAGTCCTGCTCCAGGTTGGCGAGCAGGCGGTTGCGCGTCAGGTTGGTCAGAGCGCGGAACTGCTCTTCGAAGCGGAACTCTTTGCGATGCTGGCCGATGAAGTCCAGGACTGTGAGCACGGCCTTGCCCTCGCTCCGACGAAGTCCTCGTCCCAGTTGCTGGAGGAAGACCGTGGCACTGGACGTGGGCCGCAGCAAGAGCAGCGTGTCGACGTCCGGGATGTCGAGCCCCTCGTTGAAGAGATCAACCGAGAAGATGACCTGCAACTCGCCGGACCGTAGAGCATCGAGTGCTGTTCGGCGGTCGTCGTGCGAAGTCTCTCCGGAGAGCGCGATGGCGTTGAGGCCGGCTCGGCGGAAATAGTCCGCCATGAAGTGAGCGTGCTGGACCGACACACAAAACCCCAGCGCCCTCATTGCTCCAGGGTCGGTGACCTTGTCCAACACCGCCTGCACGATGAGGCGAGCGCGAGCATCGTTCCCCGTCACCAGGTTGCTGAGCGCCGAAGCATCGTATGCCCCACGCTTCCACGCCAGCGAGCTCATGTCGGTGTTGTCGGTGACGCCGAAGTAGTGGAAGGGACTCAAGAGTTCGTTCTCCAGTGCCTCCCAGAGCCGCATCTCTGCTGCGATGCGGCCATCAAAGAACTCGTCTTGGACGTTGTGGCCGTCCATGCGTTCTGGAGTCGCTGTCAGACCGAGGAGTTCGGCAGGCTGGAAGTGATCGATGATCTTTCGGTAGGTAGGAGAGACGCCATGGTGGAACTCATCAATGACGACCACGTCGAAGTGATCGGGAGGAAGGCTCTCCAGGGAGCGAGAGTTCAATGACTGAATGCTTGCGAAGACATGCTTCCACTGCTCGGGGACGATGCTGCTATGCAGCTCTTCACCGAAATTGGCATCGATCAACACGTCTTGGTAGGTGCGCAGGGACTGTCGCAAAATCTCTTGCCGGTGCGCGACGAAGAGGAGACGCAGATCTCGTCCGTGCTTGCGGCGCAGGTGCTTGAAGTCGAGGGCGGCCATGACGGTCTTGCCTGTCCCTGTGGCGGCGACCAAGAGATTGCGGTGCCGATCGTGGACCGTGCGTTCCACCTCAAGGCGCTCCAGCATGTCGCGCTGGTGAGGGTAGGGGCGGACTTCGAGTCCAGAGAGGGTGATCCGGCGCCCTGCCGGCGTGCTAGTCCCTCGGCTTGCCACGTGCAGGGCTTCATCGAGACGGCTGGAGTCCCGCTCGGGGTCGTAGAGCTCAAACGCTGATTCGCTCCAGTAAGAGTCGAAAGTAGCTTCAAACTTTCGCAGCACATCGGGTGTGGCGACGGAGGAAAGGCGGACGTTCCACTCCAAGCCGTCGAGGAGCGCAGCCCTCGATAGATTGGAGCTTCCCACATAAGCAGTGTCGTATCCGCTGTTACGTCGGAAGAGCCAGGCTTTAGCGTGGAGACGCGTAGACCGCAGTTCGTAGTTGACCTTCACCTCGGCCTGGAACTTCTGGACCAACCTGTCCAACGCTCGCCGCTCGGTTGCGCCGATGTAGGTGGTCGTGATGACACGGATAGGCACGCCGCGGGCATGAGCGGCTTCAAGAGATTGCTCGATGATGCGCAGTCCGTGCCACTTGACAAAGGCGCAGAGCAAATCTACGCGATCTGCGGTTGCTAGCTCGGCGCGCAGTTCGAAACCGAGACTCGGATCATCCGGTGAATTGGTGATGAGCGCGGTTTCCGACAGGGGAGTCGCCGGGCGGATCGCATAGACCCCCTTAGCCTGTTGCTCCGCGATGGCCAGCAATTGACGTGGGCCGTCAGCAACGAGGTCCACCCACTCCTGAGCTCCCTTGATGGTGTTCATCGACTCAAGGATGTGATTGGCAGCGTGGACGCGTTCTGCCGCCGGCAGTCTTTCCAGCACGCGCTTCATCGCCTCGGCGACATGACGTGCGATGACCTGGGGCGACGACTCGGGTCCCACCTCATCGTCGATGGCGTGCCAGCCGCCGTTAGAGCTGAGCGCCTTGAGCTGCTTCTCAAGACGCAAAGTGATCAGTTGCTCATACAGCCCTGCGATCGGCTGGTTGGCATCGACAGACCCGGTCATCGTGCCCCTCTTCCTGCTTGATGCGGCAAGAACTATCAGAGGGCGCTGACAGTGAGGTCAGATCTGGTCCGCCCCGTGACACTCCCTGTACGCCCTCCCCGACCCGCACCAGCAGTCCGCCCCCTTCGCCGGTGGCCAAGCCACCGCCTTGCCCCTGGCCGCCAGTGTCGTCGCGTACTGCGGGAGCAGGTCCGCGTTCGACGGGGAGGACTGTTCCGAGGCGGCGAAAGCCTCGTAGGACGGGACCGTCGCCGTCACGATGCCCAGGTTGGCCGTGCCCGTGGAGGACAGGTCGCGGAGCGAGGCCTCGATGTCCGTCAGGTGGGCCGTGTGGGTCGGGTACTCCGATTCGAGTTCGGGGTACGCCGTGAGCAGTTCCGACAGTTCGCCCTCCGGCCAGTGGAGCACCGCCACCGGGAAGGGGCGGGACAGGGCCGAGCGGTAGGAGCCCAGTTCCGAGCGGAGGCGGGCGATTTCGGCCTGGAGTTCGGCCGGGTTGTTCGAGCCCAGGGCCCACAGGCGGTTCGGGTCGTGGAGTTCGTCCAGGGAGATCGACGCGTGGGCCGTGTGGACCTTGTCCGCGAGCGCGTCCCAGTTGTCGTGGGCGCGGCCCAGCATGCGGCGCACGCGGTGGCGGCCGGTCAGCAGGGACTGGGTCTCGTAGGGGACGTCGTCGTCGCCGGGGGTGAGGAGCAGCGTGATCGCCGTGGTGAAGCAGTCGTGGGACGCCTCGAGCTCGTCGTGGGACTCCAGCGTCTCGGCGATGATCTCCCACGGGGCCGGGTCCGCGGGGGCCGCCGTGCGGATGCCGGTGATCAGGGCGCGGGCCTCGGCCTCGTGGCCGTACTCCCACAGGTTCGCCGCCTGGAGAGCCTTGACGAGCAGGGGGCGCTCGGGACTGTCGGCGAGGAGGCGGTCGTAGAGGCTGGAGGCGCTTTCGCGGTCGCCGGCCAGTTCGAGGTGGGCCGCGGCCTGGAGCAGCAGCGACTCGTTGTCCTCGGGGTACTGCGTCGCGGTACGCAGCAGGCGCTCGGCTTCGGCGTTGTGGTCGGCAGGCGTGTCGGGGCGCATGGGGGACACGGTACTGCCGTACGGGGGTTCGGCGGGGGGCACGTTCGCGTGATGGCGGACGTGCTGTGTACCACTCTGGTGACTTCGGCGATCAGCGCCTAACCTGCGCCCGTGCGGGAGCGGATACCGGTCGTGGTGCAGGGGCGCGGCTCGCGGAGGCGGGCCCGGTTTGCGGGTGCGCTGTGGGCCGTCGCTGAGATCACCGTCACACTCGGCGTCGTGGTGCTTCTGCTGGTGGTGCACCAGTTGTGGTGGACCAACCGGCAGGCTCGCGAGGGGGCCGAGCGCCGCGTGCACGCCCTGGAGCGGGAGTGGGACGCCTCCGTCGGCGATGCCCCGCAGGTCCCGCAGGCCGCGCCGTCCGACGATCCGCCGGATGGCGAGGACCCGCCGGCCGTCGAAGGTGGGGGACGTGACGCCGCATCCCGGGGACAGGAGTCCGTACGCCCGCCCACGCCCCGCTGGGACCAGGCGTACGCCGTCCTGCGTATCCCGCGACTCGGTGTCGTCGCCCCCGTCGCCCAGGGGATCAGCAAACAAGGTGTCCTGGACAAGGGGTACATCGGGCACTATCCCGGCACCGCCCACCCCGGAGGCGGCGGCAACTTCGCCGTCGCCGGGCATCGCAACACCCACGGCGAGCCCTTCCGGCACATCGACCGGCTGCGCAAGGGGGACGAGATACGGGTCGAGACACGCAGCGCGGTGTACGTGTACGCCGTCGACCGGGCCCTCACGCGCACCAGCCCCCGGGACACCGGGGTCATCCGGCCCGTCCCCCGCAGCCTCGTCACGCCCTCCGCCGGGTACAGCGCGCCCGGGTACTACCTGACCCTCACCACCTGCACCCCGGAGTACAGCTCCCGGTACCGGTTGATCGTGTGGGGGAAGCTCACGTCGATGCGGCCGCGGTAGGGCACCGGGTCCAGGGTCCTGACGTGCTCAAGCGTCGTCCTCAACTGCTGTGGTTGCTCGTGCCGTACGTCCTGTTCGTCGGTGCGCTGCCGCTGGTCAATCGTGTCCGGCCCGTCCTGCTGGGATTGCCGTTCCTCTTCGTCCGGCTGCTCGGGGCGATGCTGCTCGGGGCGACGCTGCTCACTCCGCTCGTCGTCTGGCTCGCCCGGCGGGGCGACCGCAGTGAACGCCGCCGTCGCCACCTCGATCCTCGGCCTGTTCATGCTCTGCCGTGGGCTGGGGCTACAACTACGGCTCGCCCGTGCTGTATGTGGTGGCGTACATGTCCTGCGGCTACGCCACCGGTTGCGTCGTCCTTCCTGCGGCCGATCCCTCCCGCGAGACGCATCCTGTATAACGGCTGGAAGGTGTCTCGAAGGTGTTCGGGGCAGCAGAGCGAGGAAGCGAGGTGGGACCACATGGACGGCCGCCGGCTGTCGCGATGGGTGCAACCCGCCGTGCTCGCGCTGTTCCTGCTCATCGAGATCCTGATCGCCGACGGCAGCAGCAGCCTCTCCGCCGCCGTCGCGCTCGCCGCGACCGCCACGGCCTCGGCCGGTTCGGCACTGGTCGTCTGCGCCCTGATCAGCGCGCGCTGCGTGCCCACCGTGCCCGTCACCCGGGTGCGTACCGCTCTTCGTGACCGGCGGCGGCGCACCGCGTTCCTGCCGCAGCGGGACCCGGACGCACGGGGCCGCACCAGGCCCAGGGCTCCCGGGCGTCTCGTCCTGACGACCGCGTAGGGGCGCAACCGCACGCCGTCGGCCCGCCGGCCGCCGGCCCGCACGCCGCAGAAACCTCGCTGCCGTATCCCTCGCTTGCGGACTGACCGCTTGCGGGTCTGATCGCGTGCGACGGATCGGGCGCCGGACCGCTTGCATGCGCCGGACCGCTTGCGTGCGACGGATCGTGGGTGCCGGATCGCCCGATCCTGGACCGCTCGAAGCTGGACCGCTCGATCCTGGACCGCTCGCGCCGGCCCGGCGATGCCGCAGCCTCCGCACCCCTCGCAGGTCGTCATGCCGCCATGACCGCATCCCGGCACGACGAGACCCACGGAGGGCTCACCCATGTCCGTATTCGCCAATCTGGTCGAGCAGCTCGCCGACCTGCTCCAGCCGCTCTTCCACGCATCGGCGACAGCCGCCGCGATCGTCCTGTTCACCGCGCTCGTACGGCTCTCCGTGCACCCCCTCTCACGTGCCGCCGCCCGCGGGCAGAAGGCCAAGGCCCGGCTCTCGCCGCAGATCGCCGAGCTGCGCAAGAAGCACGGCAAGAACCCCGAGCGCCTGCAGAAGGCGATGATGGAGCTGCACAAGAAGGAGAAGGTCTCGCCGCTCTCCGGGTGCCTGCCGAGCCTGTTGCAGCTGCCGGCGTTCTTCCTGATGTACCACCTGTTCTCCAGCAGCCGGATCGGCGGGGAGCCCAACGGTCTGCTCGGCCACACCCTCTTCGACGCCCCCCTCGGCGACCGCTGGGCGGACGCCCTCGCACACGGCGGGGTGTTCGGAGGTGCGGGGCTTGTGTACCTCGTGCTCTTCGCGGTCGTCACGGGCGTCGCGATCTTCAACTTCCGGCGTACGAAGCGCCAGATGGCGGCCTCACCGCTGCCGCAGGGAGACACCCCGGGCATGGGCGCGATGATGAAGATCATGCCGCTGATGTCCTTCGCGACGCTGATCACGGTGGCTGTGGTGCCGCTCGCCGCCGCGCTGTACGTCGTCACCAGTACGGCCTGGACCGCGGTCGAGCGCACGGTCCTCTACCGGGACACGCCGGCGGCCGGCGCGCTGGCTACCGCCGCGTAACAGTCCAGGTTGTGAACGGGGTCTTGCGGAGTGATCCGATGTCTTGGAGGATCAGCCAATCCTCCGAACCCCTCCGATGGCCGCTACCCATCGTCCGGGCTCGCACCGAACCAGGGGAGACAGACCATGAAGCTGCTGCGTGTCGGCACCTCGGGCGCCGAGCGCCCGGCCCTGCTCGACGAGGACGGGACGACCCTGCGCGACCTGTCCGGCCTTGTCACGGACATCGACGGGGCGCTGCTCGCCGACGCCTCCGCCCTCGCCCGGATCCGGGCCGCGGCGCAGGCCGGCGAGCTGCCCGCGCTCGCCGCCGACGGGCTGCGCGTCGGCCCGCCGCTCGCCCGGATCGGCAAGGTCGTGTGCATCGGGCTGAACTACCACGACCACGCGGCCGAGACGGGGGCGGACGCTCCCGCGGAGCCGGTCGTCTTCTTCAAGGCGGCGGACACGGTCGTCGGGCCGAACGACACGGTGCTCGTGCCCCGCCGCAGCCGCAAGACCGACTGGGAGGTCGAGCTCGCGGTCGTCATCGGGCGTACGGCCCGCTATCTGGAGGACGACGAGGACCCGCTGTCGTACGTCGCCGGATACGCGATCTCGCACGACGTGTCCGAGCGCGAGTTCCAGATCGAGCGCGGCGGTACGTGGGACAAGGGCAAGAACTGCGAGACGTTCAACCCACTGGGCCCCTGGCTGGTGACGGCGGACGAGGTACCGGACCCGCAGGCGCTGAGCCTGCGGCTGTGGGTGAACGGCGGACTGAAGCAGAACGGCTCGACGGCCGACCAGATCTTCCCGGTGGCCGAGGTGGTGCGGTACGTCAGCCAGTTCATGACGCTGTACCCGGGAGACGTGATCAACACGGGTACGCCGGCGGGGGTGGCGATGGGGCAGCCCGAGCCGAAGCCGTATCTGCGGGCGGGGGACGTGGTGGAGCTGGAGGTCGAGGGGCTGGGGAGGCAGCGCCAGGACCTCAAGAACGCGTAGCGCGCCTGGCGGCGCGGGGTTTTTGGGGGTGCGGTCGGCCCCCGGGCCGGGGCGTGCTGGGCGGGGGTCCGGGTCGGCCCCCGCCCGGGGTGGGCACGGCCTGCGGTCGTGTCCTCAAGCGTCGGACGGGCTGGGTTCGGCCGGGTTGGTGAGGCGGGTTCGGCTTGTTGCAGGCGCGGCTTGCAGCCGCCTCAAGCGCCGGACGGGCTCGGTTTGGCCGCCTTCGTGCGGGGGGTTCGGCTCGGAGGTGGGTACGGCCTGCGGCCGTTGTCCTCGCGCGCCGGAAGGGCTGGGTGGGCGGTCGTTACGTGCCCGGTGGGGTCGAGGCCAGGAAGCGGGAGAGGGCGTCCACCACCATCGCGTGGTCCTCTGCCTGGGGGAGGCCCGAGACCGTGACCGTGCCGATCACCCCCGCGCCCTCGACCGTGATCGGGAACGAACCGCCGTGCGCCGCGTATGTGTCCGGGTCCAGGCGCGACGACTCCTCGAACGTCGTGCCCTTCTCCCGGTGCCGCGTACCGACCAGGAACGAGCTCTCGCCGTAGCGCTCGACGACCCGCCGCTTGCGGTCGATCCAGGCGTCGTTGTCGGCGCTCGAACCCGGCAGCGCGCAGTGGAACAGTTGCTGCGCGCCTCGGCGGATGTCGATGGCCACCGGTGCCTCCCGCAGGTGCGCCATCTCGACCAGCATGCTGCCGAGGGCCCACGCGTCGGCGTAGGTGAACCGGCGCAGGGTCAGACGGCGTTCCTGGTCGACCAGCTCATGGATGGTGGGGGGCGTGGTCATACGGACACCTCCACGGTGACGCCCTCGCGGGCGGAGCGGCGCGCGGCCTCCAGGATGTCCAGCGCGGCGGCCGCCTGCTCGGCGGTGACGGGCGGTGGAGTGCCGTTGCGCAGGGCCTCGGCAACGCCCGCATAGTACGCAGGGTAGTCGCCCGGGAGCGTCTCCACCGGGTCGCCGCCGCCCGTGAGAGGCGACTCTCCCGCGCCGAGCCGGCCCCACAGCGATTCGTCCTCCACGCCCCACGGCTTGTGGGACTCCGGGCGCTTGCCGTCGCGGAGGTCCGCCTCCTGCGGGTCCAGGCCGTACTTCACATACCCGGCGGCCGAGCCGAGGACGCGGAAGCGCGGGCCGAGTTGGGCGGTGGTGGCACTGGCGTAGAGGTGTGAGCGGACGCCGTTCGCGTGGGTGAGCGCGAAGAAGGTGTCGTCGTCGGCCTGGGCGCCCGGGCGGCGTACGTCGGACTCCGCGTACACCCGGGTGACCGGGCCGAACAGCGTCAGCGCCTGGTCGACGAGGTGGCTGCCGAGGTCGTACAGCAGACCGCCGATCTCCTGCGGGTCGCCGGACTCGCGCCAGCCGCCCTTGAGCTGTGGGCGCCACCGCTCGAAACGGGACTCGAAGCGCTGGACCTCCCCGAGCGCACCGTCCGCGATCAGCTTGCGGAGGGTGAGGAAGTCGTTGTCCCAGCGGCGGTTCTGGAACACGGAGAGCAGCAGACCGCGGGCCTTCGCGAGCGCGGCGAGCTCACGCGCCTCGGCGGCGGTGCCGGCGATCGGCTTGTCCACGACCACCGAGAGGCCCGCTTCGAGGGCGGCGGTGGCGACGGGGACGTGGGTCTTGTTCGGGGAGGCGATCACGACGAGGTCGAGTTCGCCGGCGTGGGCCCACAGCTCGTCGGGCGTGGCCACGAAGCGCACGTCCGGGAACTCGGCGCGGGCCTGCTCCTGCCGCTCCGGGCTGGACGTGACGATCGTGTCGAGGACGAGGCCCTCGGTGGCCGCGATCAGCGGGGCGTGGAAGACGGAGCCCGCCAGGCCGTAGCCGACGAGTCCGACGCGGAGGGGTGTGCCGGTGCCAGTCATGCGTCCCACTTAAGCAACGGTGTTGCCAAAGTGCAAGCGAGGGGGAGAATAGGTGGCGTGAACACCAACGGGAGCAGGTACGGGCGCGGAAGCGGGCAGGGCGGTGGGCGCGTCCCCGGCAGTGGGGGACCGTCCGGGGGCGAGCTGCCCGAACTGCCCAGCCTGTCCGGGCTGCGCAGCGCGAACGCGGCCCGCGTGCTGGAGCTGTTGCGTGTGGCGGGCGAAGGCGGGATCAGCCGTCTCGAACTGGCGGAGGGCACCGGGCTCACCCCCCAGGCGGTCAGCAAGATCACGGCGCGGCTGAGGGCAAGCGGGCTGGTGGCGGAAGCGGGTTACCGCGCCTCGACCGGAGGGAAGCCTCGTACGGTCCTGCGCCTGGTCCCTCCGGCGGCGCACGCCGTGGGGCTGCACCTGGACCGTGACGAGCTGACCGTGGTGCTGCTGGACCTGGCGGGCGTCCTCGTCGCCCGGCGTGTGGTGCCGCTGGATCTGGGGGCCGGCGCGGACGCGGTGGTGGAGGCGGTGGCGGTCGAGGTGGAGTCGCTGCTGACCGCCGCCGGACCGGGTCCCGGACCTGCGGGACCGGGTCCCGCTTACGGACCTGCGGGTCCTGCCGCCCGTCTGGGCCCCGCTCTCGGACCTGCCGGGTCCGTCGCCGGTCCGTTCCCGGGCCACGGAGCTGCCGGGCCGGACCACGGAGCTGCCGGGCCGGGCGCGGCTCTCGAACCCGCCGCCGGAACCGGACCGGGTTCTTGGCTCGGCGGAACCGGATCGGTCCCGCAGCCCGTCGCGCCCGACCCCGACCCCGACCCCGACCCCGACCCCGACACCCACCCCTCCCACCGCGTTCTCGGTGTCGGCGTCGCCATGCCCGGGCCGCTCGATCACGCCTCCGGCGTTCCCCATCGCGTCACCGGGTTCCCGCAGTGGGACGGCTTTCCCCTGCGGGACGCCCTCGCCGAGCGGCTCGGGCTGCCCGTCGCGCTCGACAAGGACACCAACGCCGCCGCTCTCGGCCTCGCCCTCCAGACCAATGTCGCAGCCCTCGGGCTCGCTCTGCAGGGGAGCGGGGACTCGTTCGCCTATCTGCATCTGGGGACCGGGCTGGGGGCGGGGCTCGTGCTCGGTGGAGGGCTCTACCGCGGGGCGCGGACCGGGGCGGGGGAGTTCGGGCATCAGGTCGTGCAGCTCGACGGGCCGCCGTGCGGGTGCGGTCGGCGAGGGTGCATCGAGGCGCTCTGTCTGGCGGCCGTGGCCGACGGGGACCTCGCGGCGGCGGCGCGGATTCTCGGCGTCGGCGCCGCCAACCTCGTGGAGCTGCTGGACATCGACCGCGTCCTGCTCGGCGGCCGGGTCGTCGAGGCCGCGGCCGCCACCTTCGTCCGCGGAGTGGGTGAGCAGGCGCCCGTGCCGGTGGAGCTGGCGAACGGTGGTCCGCACACGGTCGCGCAGGGTGCGGCACAGCTGGTGCTCGCACCGGTCTTCGGGCGGGCCGAGGCCACCTTCTCGTCACCGCTCCCGCCCTCGCGTACCGGACCGAAAATACGCTGATAGGGCGGAGTTCGGCCGTACGGGGACGTGCCTCCCGGGTCCCCGGGCGCCCGCGTGGCAGGGTCGCGCCCACGTCCCCTGCCCGCACCGGCCGAACAGCAAAGGTCAGCCATGCGACTGCGCAATGTCCTCGCCGCCGGCGCCGCCGCGGCCACCGTCGTCCCCACCGCCCTCGCGGCCCCGGCGGCCGCCTCCGCCGACCCGGCCGTGCGGGCCGCCGTCTCCGACACCGCCGCCAACCAGGCCGGCGTAAGCAAAGCCGACACAAACGGCACCAGCACCAGCACAAGCAACGCCACAGCGCGCAAGGCCACAGCGCACGATGCCGCCGTCACCGCCGTCACCGCCGTCCGTGCCCCCGGTGACGAGCCCACCTGCGGCGCGGTCGCCGCCAAGAGCTTCCCGATCGACTCCCGTATCCACGGCGGTCCGCCCGTGCACCACCCCGGCGGCGGTTTCGAGCAATGGTCCGTCGACCTCGCCAACACCACCGCGGAGGCCTGCCGCAACATCCATCCGGTGATCGTCTTCGCCGCGCGGGACCGCGGGCTGACCCCGCCCAGGGTCACACTCGAGTTCTACGACGAGGACGCCTCGCGCTGGCGGTCCGCGTCACTGGAGACGACCGCACAGGACGAGGTCGTCGCCGTACTCGACGACGGCGCGTTCGCCGGTTTCGCGGTGCCCGCCCGTGCGACCGTCACCGTCCGGGTCCGGTTCGCGCTGACCGCCGACACCCCGCCCAACCAGGTCACCGTCAACGCCGCCGTCGTCCAGCGGCGCGGCGACGACGGCGACTGGGTCGGCGAGTCGGGCGACTACCGCTTCGCCGTCCAGGACGACGACGGCTCCGGCCTCTCGGTCACCCGCGACGAGCTCGCCACCACCGGCACCGGGGCACTGGCCCGCCTCGGTATGGCCCTCGGCACCATCCTGCTGGGAAGTGCCGTGGTGGTGCTGGCCTCCAGGAAGCTGCGGACGGGCCGCCGCTGATCGTTCATATGCGTCTGCGAGCATCGGGCGGTGGACTACCCGAACGACCAGGCGCCCGGCGCCCCTGTCCGCTCCGGCATTCCGGAGCACGGACGCATCCCCAAGTACTACGCCGTCAAGGCCCGTATCTCCGCGCTGCTCGACGAGTCGGCCGAGGGCGATCCGCTGCCCACCGAACGCGATCTCGCCCTGCGGTTCGCGGTGTCGCGCGAGACCGTGCGCCAGGCGCTGCGCGAACTCCTGTTGGAGGGGAGGCTGCGCCGGCAGGGCCGCGGCACCGTCGTCGCCGGCCCCAAACTGGAGCAGCCGCTCTCGCTCGCGAGCTACACCGAGGGCGTGCGCAGGCAGGGTCGCAGACCGGGCCGTAACCTCATCGGCCTGGACCGCTTTCCCTGCTCGGCCGTGCTGGCGGCGGAGATCGGCGCGAGCGTCGGTGAGCCGGTGTGGCACATGGAGCGGGTGCTGCTCGCGGACGACGAGCGCGTCGGGCTGGAGAGCACGTACGTCACCGTTGCCCGGGTGCCGCTCCTGGACGTCGACTTCGACCCCGACTCCTCCTTCTACGCCTATCTGCGGGAGCGGCTGTCCATCGCCTTCGGTGACGCCGACGAGCGGATCGAGACGGTGCTCGCGACACCGCGCGAGGCGTTGCTGATCGGTACGCCGCCGGCGCTGCCGATGCTGCTGCTGCACCGTCTGTCGCGCGACCCCGACGGCAGTCCGCTGGAGCGCGTACGCACGCTGTACCGGGGCGACCGCTTCAGCTTCACCACCCATCTCGGCAACGGCGGCTGACCGGCCGCGCACCCGCCCGCAGCCCGCAACCACGCAGGCGATCGTAGGCGGACCAGCGCCGCCGGTACGCCGCCCGCACGTCGCCGGTACCGGACACCCAGAAAGGTCACAGAAACATAACGGGTCTAGTCCAAGCTTGATGGCCCGTTCACCGTCCCGTTGCCGGTCGTCCCCGAACGGGACACCGGCCGCGAGGAGCGTTGCGGCCGTGAGAGTCATCGTCGTAGGAGCCGGCGTGGTGGGAACCATGCACGCCTGGCACGCAGTGGAACGCGGCCACGAGGTCGTACAGATCGAGCGGGAGCAGGAGGCCCGGGGCGCGAGTCTGCGCAACTTCGGACAGATCTGGGTGAGCGGCCGCGCGGGCGGAGAGGAGCTCGAAACCGCCCTGCGCGCCCGTGAGTTGTGGCAGTCCATCGGGCAACGCGTGCCGGAGCTCGGATTCCGGGCCATCGGTTCGCTCACTCCCGTGCGCAACGAACTGGAACTGGCCGTCGCCGAAGCGGCGGTCGCCCGCCCCGACGCCGCCGATCGCGGCTACAAGCTCGTCACCGCCGCCGAGGCGCGGGACATCAACCCGGCGCTCCGGGGCCGGTTCATCGCCGCCCTGTGGTGCGAGCGGGACGCGGCGGTGGAGCCGCGGCCCGCCCAGCTGGCACTGAAGAAGGCGCTGCTGGAGTCCGGCCGGTACACCTACCTCGGCGGGCGTGAGGTCCGTGACGTGGAGGGCGAGGCATCCGTCCGCGACGACCACGGCGATGTGCACACCGGCGACGCCGTCGTGCTGTGCCCGGGGGCCTCTCTCTCCGGGCTCGTCCGCGAACTGGCTCCCGCCCTCCCCGTACGCCGCGTCCGGCTCCAGATGATGCAGACCGACCCGCTGGGCGAGCCGCTGACCACCTCCGTCGCCGACGCGGACAGCTTCCGCTACTACCCCGCCTACGCGAGCCAGGCGCTGGACGCCCTCAACGCCGGGGAGGCGCAGGCTCCCACGGCCGCCGAGCACAAGATGCAGCTGCTGATGGTGCAGCGCCGCGACGGCGGGCTGACCATCGGCGACACCCACGAGTACGAGCACCCCTTCGCCTTCGACACCCTCGACGATCCCTACGAGCACCTCACCGGCGTGGTCGAGTCCTTCCTCGGCCGGCCGCTGCCGAGGGTCCGCCGCCGGTGGGCCGGGGTGTACGCGCAGTGCACCGACACGGGCCGAGTCGTCCACCGGGAGCAGGTGCGCGACGGCGTGTGGCTGGTGACCGGTCCCGGCGGGCGCGGCATGACCTGCTCGCCGGCGATCGCCGAGAAGACCGCGAACGAACTGGGCTGGTGATGGTGATGACCCGAACGAACCTCGTCGTCCTGGACATGGCCGGTACGACGGTCGCCGACGGCGGACTGGTCGAGCAGGCCTTCGCCGCAGCCGCCGAACGCCTCGGTGAGGCGCCCGAAGCGATGATCGGCCATGTCCGCGCCACCATGGGCGAGTCGAAGATCTCCGTGTTCCGGCACCTCTTCGACAGCGAGGAGCGCGCACAGCAGGCCAACCGCGCCTTCGAGGAGGCGTACGGAGAACTGGTCGGCGCCGGACGGATCGCCCCCGTCCCCGGCGCGGCCGAAGCCGTCGACAAGCTGCGGTCCCAGGGCCGCACCGTGGTGCTGACCACCGGGTTCGCCCGTACGACCCAGGACGCGATCCTCGCCGCGCTCAGCTGGCAGGACCTGGTGGAACTCACGCTCTGCCCCGCCGACGCCGGCGGCCGCGGACGCCCCTACCCGGACATGGTGCTCGCCGCCTTCCTGCGGACGGGGGCGGTGGACGGCGTCAGCGACATCGCGGTCGCGGGCGACACGTCGTACGACATGCTCAGCGGAGTGCGGTCCGGGGCGGGCGTCGTCGCGGGTGTGCTCACGGGAGCGCACGACAGGACGCAGCTGCTGGACCACGGAGCCACCCATGTGCTCGCGTCGGTGGCCGAGTTGCCGGATCTGCTCGCCGGGGTGGACGACCGATGAGCAGCGGCATCCGCTTCGAGAACGTCTCGGTCGCCTACGGCTCGGGCAGCGGCAGGAACACGGTTCTGGACTCGTTCGACCTCACCGTGGAACCCGGCGAGGTCATGGCCCTGCTCGGCCCCTCGGGCTCCGGCAAGACCACTGCCCTGCGGGCGGTCGCGGGCTTCGTGCAGCCGTCCTCGGGGCGGATCCTCAGCGGCGACCGCGATGTCACGGGCCTGCCGCCGCACCGGCGCGGGATCGGGATGGTGGTCCAGCAGTACGCGCTCTTCCCGCACATGAAGGTCGCCGACAACGTGGCCTTCGGGCTCAGGGCCCGCAGGACACCCCGGCGCGAGATCGCCGGACGGGTCGCCGAGGCGCTGGAGATGACGGGTATGGCGGCGTACGCCCAGCGCCATCCACGGGAGCTCTCCGGCGGACAGCAGCAGCGCGTGGCGATCGCCCGGGCGCTGGCGATCCGGCCCGGGGTGCTGCTCCTGGACGAACCGCTGTCCGCGCTGGACGCGCAGCTCAGGTCCGGAATGCTGGCCGAACTGGCGCGGCTGCACCGCGAGTTGCCCGACGTCTCCATCCTGTACGTCACCCACGACCAGGTCGAGGCGCTGACGCTGGCGGACCGCATCGCGGTGCTGGACAGGGCGCGGCTCCAGGACTGCGGCACCCCGCAGGACCTCTACCGACGGCCGACGACCGAGTTCACGGCGTCGTTCGTCGGCAACGCGAACCTGCTGCCGGTGACCGTGGGGGACCGGGGGGTCTCCTTCCAGGGCGCCGCACTCGACGTGGCCGTCGGGGCAGCCGCGCCCGGCGCGGGCGCCACTCTGTGCGTACGCCCGCATCTCGTGGGTCTGGGCGAGGGGCCCAACGCCCTGCGCGGACGCGTCGCCGAGGTGCAGTGGCGGGGTGCGACCCACCGGCTGTACGTCGAGGTCGACGGGCACCGGGTCACGGCCGATGTCCGCGAGCTGCGGACGGTGCCGGTGCTGGGCGCGGACGTGACCGTCCACTTCGCGCCGGAGGATGCGGTGCTGCTGGGAGCGGGGGTCGGCCATGACCGGTCCGGCTGAGTCCGTGACGGTGGCGGAGCGCCCGGCCCTGGCCCCGGCCCCGGTGCCCGCCCGTACCACACCGGCGCGCAGGGTGCCCGCGGCGGCCCTGTGGAGCCTGCCGCCCGTCGCCGTCCTCGCTCTCGTCTTCCTGTATCCCCTCGCGCTGGTGGTGCAGGAGTCGCTCGAACCGGGCGCCTACGGACGGGTCTTCGGCTCCGACGCCTTCCGCGAGGCCCTCTCCACGACGGTGTGGCTCGCCGTCGGCGCCACCGTCGGCTGTCTCGTCCTCGGGTTCGCCCTCGCGCTGATCATCGCCTTCGTCCCGTTCCCCGGCGGGAAGGCCGTCGCCAAGTTCATCGACGTCTTCCTCTCCTTCCCGTCCTTCCTCATCACGCTCGCGCTGCTGTTCGTCTACGGCACGGTCGGGATGGCCAACGGCGTGTGGACGGACGTCACCGGGGCCGGCAGCGGACCGTTCCAGTTCCTCACCACACCCTGGGGCGTACTCCTCGCGGAGATCACGTACTTCACGCCCTTCGTGATGCGCCCGCTGCTCGCCGCGTTCTCGCAGATCGACACCGCGCAGCTGGAGGTCGCCTCCTCGCTCGGTGCCAAGCCGGCCCGCATCGTGCGGCAGGTGATCCTGCCGGAGGCACTGCCCGCGCTCGGCGCCGGCGGCAGCCTCGTGCTCGTCATGTGCCTGAACGAGTTCGGGATCGTCCTGTTCACCGGGGCCAAGGACGTCACCACGCTGCCGATGCTCGTCTACGGCAAGGCGATCCTCGAGTCCGACTACCCCGCCGCCTGTGTGGTCGCCGTGGTCAACATCGCGATCTCCGTCGGCCTCTACAGCCTCTACCGAATGGTCAGCCGTCGTGTTGGTGCATAGCCGCAAGGGCACGTGGGCCTGCTGGGCACTCTTCCTTCTCCTGTTCGTGCCGCTGTTCGCCCTGCCGCTGCTCGTCATCGTCATCGCGTCGTTCTCCACGAACTGGTCCGGCGCCTTCCCCTCCGGGCCGACCGCCGCCCACTACACGTCGGCCGTGCGGGGAGAGTCGCTTCAGGCCCTGACGACCAGTCTCGTCACCGCGGTCACCGCGAGCCTGCTCGCGCTGACCGTCGGCAGCTGGGCCGCACTCGCCGCAGCCGGGCTGAAGAAGCGCGGACGCAGGCTGCTCGACGCGCTGTTCGTGCTGCCGGTCGCCGTCCCCTCCGTCGTCGTCGGCCTCGCGGTCCTGGTCGCCTTCTCCCGGCCTCCGATGCTGCTCAACGGCACCCGCTGGATCGTGATCCTCGCGCACACCGTCCTGGTCACCGCCTTCGCGTACCAGTCGGTCGCCGCCGCCGTCACCCGCCTCGACCCCATGTACGAGCAGGCCGCGGCCAGCCTCGGAGCCCGCCCCCTGTACGTCCTGCTCCGCGTGAGACTGCCGCTTCTGCTGCCGTCGCTCAACGCGGCCGCAGGGCTCTGCTTCGCCCTGTCCATGGGCGAGTTGAGCGCCACGATGATGCTCTACCCGCCGGACTGGATGCCGCTCCCGGTGCTGATCTTCACGGCCACCGACCGCGGGTCCCTCTTCACCGGCTCGGCCGTGGCGGTCGTCCTCATGGCGACCACGCTGCTCGTCCTGCTCGCCCTCTCCCGCATCCGTACCAAGGCCTCATTCCGCTAAGGAGCGCACCACGCCATGCTGACGCACACCCTCAAGCCGGTCGCCGCCGTCGCCGGCAGCCTCGCCCTCGCCGCCTCCCTCACCGCCTGCGGAGGCACCGCCGCCGCCGACGAGAAGGTCGTCACCGTCTACAGCGCCGACGGCCTCAAGGGCGAGAACGGCGACGGCTGGTACGACCGCATCTTCAAGGACTTCGAGAAGCAGACCGGGATCAAGGTCAAGTACGTGGAGGGCGGATCCGGCGAGATGGTGCAGCGCGCCGTCCGCGAGAAGTCCAACACCCAGGCCGATGTCCTCGTCACCCTCCCGCCGTTCATCCAGCAGGCCGGCTCCAAGGGACTGCTCCAGAAGTACGAGCCGCAGGGCGTGGACAAGGTGAACGGCGCGGACAAGTCCGCCGACGGCACCTGGACCTCGGTCGTCAACAACTACTTCGGGTTCATCCACAACACGAAGCAGCTGCCGAAGGCCCCCGGGACCTGGGAAGCGCTGCTGGACGGCACATTCAAGAACAAGCTCCAGTACTCCACGCCCGGTGTCGCGGGCGACGGCACCGCGGTCGTCATCAAGGCGATGCACGACTTCGGCGGCAAGGAGCCGGCGATGGAGTACCTGAAGAAGCTCCAGGCCAACAACGTGGGCCCGTCCTCGTCCACCTCCAAGCTGGCGCCCAAGGTCGACAAGGGCGAGATCCTCGTCGCCAACGGCGATGTGCAGATGAACTACGCCCAGTCCGCGTCCATGCCGAACCTCGGCATCTGGTTCCCGGCGAAGAGCGGGGGCCGGCCCACCACCTTCGCGCTGCCCTACGCGGCCGGGCTCGTCCACGACGCCCCGCACATCGCGAACGGACGCAAGTTGCTCGACTTCATGCTCACCGAGACGGCACAGCGCCAGGTCAGCGCGATCGGCGGCGGCTTCCCCGCACGCTCCGACATCAAGCCCACCGACGACAACGCCATCGCCCTCGCCAAAGTGGTGGAGGGCGTCGAGATCTTCGAGCCGGACTGGAAGGACATCGACAAGAACCTCCAGTCGTACATCGATGCCTGGAAGTCCGCGACCGGCAGCTGAGAGTTCACCCGGGCCCTCTGGTCCGTGCAGAACTGTCGCGAAACGATAACGGGTACGGACCAACGCCCCTGGCGCATCAGGGGCGTCGCTCTGCCCCACTTCACCCTCGTACCCACCCTTGACGGAGGATCAGATGCCGATCAACGGCATGTCCCGCCGCTCGGTACTCGCCGCAGGAGCCGCGACCGCCGCGGTCGCCGCCACCGGCACCCTCGCAGCACCCGCCGCCCACGCGGCCCCCACCCTGCCGAGCGGCACCAGCAAGGACAAGGTGCTCGTCATCGGCATGGACGGTCTGCGCCACGACCGGATCGAAGCGGCGAACGCCCCGCACCTGAAGTCCCTGATGGCGAACGGGACGTACGGGCTCTCGCTGCTGTACGCGCCGCCGATGGCGGCCACTTCCTCCGGCCCCGGCTGGTCGACGATCACCACCGGCGTCTGGCCCGACAAGCACGGCGTCAAGGACAACTCCTTCGCCGGCAAGAACTACGGCACGTACCCCGGGTTCCTGGCACGTCTGGCGCAGGTGCGCCCCGGGCTCTCCACCTACGCGGCCGTCGACTGGAAGGCGCTCGACGACCACGGCACCGTCACCCCGGGCGCCGACGGCAAGCTCGTGCTCGACGGTGACCGCGACGGCTACCCGGGCCACGACGCGACCATCGCGAACGAGACCGAGTCGATCCTGCGGTCCCAGAACCCGGACGTGTTGTTCGTCTACCTCGGCAACACCGACGCCGTCGCGCACAGCTCGGGCACCGGGCAGCGCTACCTCGACGCCATCGCCGTCCAGGACGGCTACCTCGGCCGTTTCCTCGCCGCGATCAAGGCCCGCCCGTCCTACGCCACCGAGCGCTGGACGGTCATCGTCTCCACCGACCACGGCCACATCGACGCCGGCGGCCACGGCGGCAGCTCCGTCGAGGAGCGGCGGACCTTCGTCCTCGCGCAGGGACCCGGCATCGCGGCCGGCGCCCGGCCCGCCGACACCCGGCTCGTCGATGTCGCCGCCACCGTCTTCCACCAGCTCGGCATCGTGCCCGACCCGTCCTGGGGCCTGGACGGCAAGCCGATCCAGCAGCGCGCCACGGACCCCTTCGACACGCTGCTGCCGTCCCTGACCGGCCGGGTGGACGAGACCGCCATCCCGGCGGGCGTCCTCGGCTTCACGCACACCGCGCCCAGCGGCTGGTCCGTCATCAACAGCGCGATGGGCACCGGCGGCATGACGGAGTGGCGCGGCTGGGCCTTCGCCACCGACGAGTTCTGGTCCCGCTCACAGCGCGACCAGTGGCGCGAGCTCAACGTCCGCTCACGAGGTGTCTGCGCCGTCGCCGACTCCGACGAGTGGGACGACAGGGCGAACTCGGGGCCGTACGAATCGACGCTGGTGACACCGGCGTACGGGGTGTCCGGGAAGACGACCGTGCGGCTGGACTTCACCACCCTCTACCGCCAGGAGGGCAGCCAGAGCGCCGAGGTCCTCGCCTCCTTCAACGGCGGCACGCCGACCCGTATCAAGAGCTACACGGCGGACGTGGTGTCCAAGCCGCAGTCGCTGAGCGTGAGCGTTCCCGCCGGGGCCTCCAGCGTCAGCTTCCGCTTCCGTTACACGGGGGCGAACAACTGGTACTGGGTGATCGACGGGGTCAAGGTCACCGCATCCTGATTAGGCTGGTGGCGCCGGGGGGCACAGCGCCGTGCCCCCGGCGCCACCAGCACACTGCGTACGGCAGGAGTCCCGTCACATGGCAGAGCGCAAGCCGATCGAGTCCTGGCTCACCGACATGGACGGTGTCCTCATCCACGAGGGTGTGCCGATCCCCGGCGCGGACGCCTTCATCAAGAAGCTGCGGGAGACCGAAAAGCCCTTCCTGGTGCTGACGAACAACTCCATCTACACGGCACGCGACCTGCACGCGCGGCTCGGCCGCATGGGGCTGGACGTGCCCGTGGAGAACATCTGGACCTCGGCCCTCGCGACCGCCCAGTTCCTCGACGACCAGCGGCCCGGCGGCACGGCGTACGTCATCGGCGAGGCGGGGCTCACCACCGCGCTGCACGACATCGGCTACATCCTCACCGACCAGGAGCCGGACTACGTTGTCCTGGGGGAGACCCGGACGTACAGCTTCGAGGCCCTCACCAAGGCCATCCGGCTGATCAACGCCGGGGCGCGGTTCATCTGCACCAACCCGGACGAGACCGGTCCCTCCGCCGAGGGCCCGCTGCCGGCCACCGGGTCCGTCGCGGCGCTGATCACCAAGGCGACCGGCCGCGATCCGTACTTCGCGGGCAAGCCGAACCCGCTGATGATGCGCACCGGCCTGAACGCCATCGGCGCCCACTCCGAGACCAGCGCGATGATCGGCGACCGGATGGACACCGACGTGCTCGCGGGCCTGGAGGCGGGCATGGAGACGTTCCTGGTGCTCACCGGGGTGACGACGCCGGACCACATCGACCGCTATCCCTTCCGGGCCTCCACGGTTGTCGACTCGATCGCGGACCTCGTCGACCGGGTGTGAGGCCCGTCCCGCATCACCCTCACTCAGCGTATTTACACAGGTCAGGGGTGTAAGGGTCGGGCAAGATCGCTCCTGCGGATGCGAAAACGCGCCAGACGCGTGAATCTTTCGGTGTCAGGAGGTTCACAATGCGTTCAAGTTCGATTGCTCTCCGTGCCGCTGGTGTGGCCGCTGTCCTGGTGCTCGCACCCTTCGCCCCCGAGGCCCGCGCGGACGATGCCGTGGATGTCACGGTCTCCCCGGCCGACGCCGTACCGGGCGACGAGGTGGAGGTCCTGGTCAAGGGCTGCAAGACCACCGCGGGTGCCGCGACGTCGGTGGCCTTCGTCTCCGCCGCCGAGCTCGCCTGGCAGGACGGGCAGCGCTCCCGGCTGTTCGTGGAGACGCGGGTGAAGTCCTCCGTGAAAGTCGGCACCTACACGATCGGTGTGACGTGCGACGGCCGCAAGCACCCGGACGCGGGTGTGCTGAAGGTCGTCGAGCGCCGGGCGAAGCCGTCCGCGTCGGCGGAGGCGACCCCGGTGGCGCCCGTACGCGCCGGCGGCGGCGGTACGGCGGTCCTGGCCGCCGACCAGGAGCACGTCGAGGTGCGGGACGGCGCGGGCCCGGGCACCGGGCACGCCGTGACCGGCCTGGTGCTCGCGGGTGCGGCGGCCGTCGCGGTGGCCTTCCGCGGCTCACGGCGGCGCCGGCCGGGTGCTGAGTGACATGGGGACCGGCGAACGGCCGGCGGGTTCCGGCCGCATGCTCACCGGCGTGGCCTGGGCGGTGCTGCTGCTCGGACTGTGGCTCTGGGGACGTGAGGTCTCCGGCGGCCCCGGCGGGAGCTCGGCCCCCACCACCGGCGATGTCGCGGCCGTGGGGCGCCCTCTCGGTGTGCCCCTGCCTCCCGCCCATGACCCGGTGGAACCCGCCAGGCCCCATCGCGTGGACATCCCCTCGATAGGGGTCAGCGCCGCCGTCGTGCCCCGCGGCCTGGACGCGACCGGGGCCGTGGACCCGCCGCCCTACGCCATGCCGCAGACCGTCGGCTGGTTCGACGGCGGTGCCCAGCCCGGCGCCGCGGGTCCTTCCCTGCTGGTCGGACATGTGGACACCGAGAGCAAGCCGGCCGTCTTCTACGGTCTGAGTGCCGCGAAGCCGGGTGAGAAGGTGCGGGTGACCAGGGAGGACGGGTCGGTCGCGGTCTTCACCATCGACGACGTCCAGGTCTTCGGCCGGGAGCGGTTCGACGCGCAGGAGGTGTACGGCGCGCGTCAGGACGGGCGGGCCGAGCTGCGGCTGATCACCTGCGGCGGCACGTTCGACCCGGCGACGAAGGCGTACACGGCCAATGTGGTCGTCTCGGCCTATCTGACCGGGATGACGACGGGTCCGGCCGCGGCACGGGCCGTCGACCAGCCCTGACACGTCCGGACAGAGCGAAGGCCCCTCACCGGTGGTGAGGGGCCTTCGCCGTGCGTGCGCCGCCAGGGACTCGAACCCCGGACCCGCTGATTAAGAGTCAGCTGCTCTAACCAACTGAGCTAGCGGCGCCTGCTGACCTGGAGAACTTTACCGGATGGCGACGAGTGCCTCCGACCATTATCTGATCACTCCCGGCCTGTCGGATGGTCGTTTTTTACCTTTGGTCCGTCAAAATGCGACTAGTCAGGACAGTTGGGGCACCGACGCACCCCTGTGCGGCAGTCCCGAAACATCTTCACTAGTAGTGCGGAGGGGCCACGTATGACGGTGCCGGTGTTCGAGGAGTACGAGCCCGCCCCGGACTGCGACTGCCCGGGCTGCGCCCAGCAGCGCCGAGCGCTCGCCGCCGGTGAGCACCCGGCGGCCCACGGATGCCGGAAGGCGCTCGTCCTCGTCACCGCCGCCGGCGTGGTGCTGGGCGGCGGGGGCGCGGGGGCCGCGCACGCGTCGGCGCCCGCGGCCGGCCGGGCCCACCCGGGGATCTCCGGGCCCGATACGGCGATGGCGCCCGCGGACGATCCGGACAGCGAACAGGGCGGCAGGGGTCCGCTGCACGGCAGGCCGCTCGCCGGTCCGTCCGGCAAGCCGGCGACCGCCCCCGAACTCCGGAAGACCACCCGCGCCGAGATCATCAACCGCGCCAAGAAATGGCTCGCCGCCAAGGTCCCGTACAGCATGGAGGCGTACTGGTCCGACGGCTACCGCCAGGACTGCTCGGGCTATGTCTCGATGGCGTGGAACCTCGTCGGCAACGAGTGGACCGGCAGCCTCCACCAGTTCGCCACCCGCATCACCCGCGAGGAGCTCCAGCCCGGGGACATGCTGCTCTTCCACAACCCGGCCAATCCGACCAAGGGCTCGCACGTCACGCTCTTCGGCGGCTGGACCGACTACACGCACACGTCCTACGTCGCGTACGAGCAGACGAGGCCGAGCACACGCAAGCAGGCCACGCCCATGGGGTACTGGACCAACTCCGACAAGTACATCCCCTACCGCTACAAGGGCCTGAGCGGCGTCACGACCACACCCGGCCCCTCGGCGGGCGATGCCTTTCCGGGGGCTGCCTCCTTCGGGCCCGGGAAGAACAACAAGCACGTCACCGACCTCGGCAGGATGCTGGTGGCCCGGGGCGGCAAGCGGTTCTACACCGAGGGCCCCGGGCCGCGCTGGACCGAGGCGGACCGCAGGGCCACCCGGGCGTTCCAGCTGGCCCAGGGCTGGCGGGGCGCGGAGGCGGACGGACTGCCGGGCGCGCACACCTGGCGGCTGCTCACCGGCGGGCAGGGCAGGAACATCCCGGCCGCGGGGGTGGCCGGACCGGGGTCCGTGACCGCGCCCGCCTTCCCGGGGCGCGGCCACTTCCGGCCGGGGCAGTCCAACGCGTACGTCACCCAGCTCGGCAAGCAGCTGGTGAAGCGCGGCTTCGGCAAGCACTACACGACCGGGCCGGGTCCGCGCTGGACCGAGGCGGACCGGCGCAATGTCGAGGCCTTCCAGCGTTCCCTGGGCTGGCGCGGCGCCGAGGCCGACGGCTACCCGGGGCCGCACACCTGGAGCAAGCTCTTCGCCGCGGCGCGCTGAGGGCCGAGGTGACGGCAGGACCCGGACCCCGGCGCGCCGAGGACCGGCGTGACAGCAGGACGGATCGACCAGCGGAGGCGGCAGTCATGAACACCACGACCCCGGAGGCCGACGGCGGCGCCCCGTTCGACGGGCCGCGACACACCCCGGTCATCGCTCAGGAGGCCACCACCGAGATCCCGGTGCACCTGCTGTTCCGCGACGAGGGCTCCGCGCCGATCGCGCTGCGGCCCGCCGTGGTCGGACGCCGCCAGGGCACCGGGGAGCAGCCGAGGATCGGCCGCAGGACATCGGCGCCCCGGCCCGCGCCGCTGCGGCCCCCGCCCCCCGTCGACCCGGAGCTCGT
The DNA here is from genome assembly GCF_040302905.1 of Streptomyces sp. NPDC096193. Taxonomy (NCBI): domain Bacteria; kingdom Bacillati; phylum Actinomycetota; class Actinomycetes; order Kitasatosporales; family Streptomycetaceae; genus Streptomyces; species Streptomyces sp. NPDC096193. The sequence goes on from NZ_JBEOSJ010000009.1 coordinate 195,132, forward strand.
CGAGCGGGCCGGGCCGGTGCTGCCGGGCTGGACGGGGATGGTGGCCGGGGGGTGCGCGCTCGCCGGGATCGGAACGGTGCTGTGGGGCGCCGGGGTGGTGCCGGCGATGGTGACCCGGATGTTCCGGCTGACCGCGCAGCCGTACCACGGTCTCGGCCTCGGCCTGTGGTGCCTGCTCACCCTCGGGGTGCTCCTCGCCCTCTTCGCGCTCGGCGGGCTCGGCCGCGGACAGGTGGGCCACGCCTGGGTGCTGACGCTGTTCGGCGAGTACCGGGGGAGTGTGCGCCGCCCCGGGCTGGTGTGGATGAGCCCGCTGCTGTTGCGCCATCGGGTGGACGTGCGGCTGCGGCACTGGCGCAGCGAGCCGATGCCGGCGGTCGACGCGGACGGCACCGCGCTGCGTGTCGTCGTGCTGGTGGTGTGGCAGATCAAGGACACCGCGCGCGCGGCGCTCGGTGTGGAGGACCACGAGGAGTATCTGAGCGAGCAGGTGGAGTCGGCGATGGCGAGGGTGCTCTCGCAGCTTCCCGCGGACGCGTTCCACGAGGACGCTCCGACGCTGCGCAACGCGGAGGCCGTGGGGGCCGCGCTGACGCGCATGCTGCTGGCCGAGTGTGCTCCGGTGGGGATCGAGGTCTTCTCGGCCCAGCCGGTGGGGATCGAGTACGCGCCCGAGGTGGCGGCGGCGATGCAGCGCCGGCAGATCGCGGCGATCGACGCCAGGCACCGGGACAGTGTGCTCACGTCGGTGGTGGACGCGGTGGACGACACCGTGACCCGGCTGACCTCGCGCGGACTCGTGGAGCTGGACGACTACGAGCGCAAGGCTCTGGTCAAGGACCTCACCGTTGCCTTCTACACAGGCCGCTCCGGGTCAAGGGAAGGTTAGCTATTGGTCTGGACATGGTGAACTCTGGTCAATACATTGGGTGTTGGTCTAGACCGGAACACGCACTACCGCACGCGTGCAGCACGGCTCACTGAACTCCCCCACGTTCCCTGGAGCGAAGCATGCGCAAGAGGATTACTGCGGCCGCTGTCGGTCTGCTGGTGACGGGCGCGACCGTACTCGCCACCGGCAGCGCGAGCAGCCACGGTTACACCGAATCACCCATCAGCCGCCAGAAGCTCTGTGCCAACGGCACGGTGCAGAACTGCGGCAACATCCAGTGGGAACCGCAGAGCGTCGAGGGGCCCAAGGGGTTCCCCGGCGCCGGTCCCGCCGACGGAAAGATATGCGCGGGCGGCAACGGCCAGTTCGCGCAGCTCGACGACCCGCGCGGTGGCTCGTGGCCCACCACGAAGGTCTCGTCGGGACAGAACTACACGTTCAGCTGGCGCTTCACCGCCCGGCACCGCACCACCGATTTCAAGTACTACATCACCAAGAGCGGCTGGAACCCCAGCCAGCCGCTGACCAGGTCGGCGCTTGAGTCGCAGCCGTTCCTGACCGTTCCCTACGGCGGCAACCAGCCGCCGGAGACCCTTTCTCACAGCGGCAACCTGCCGTCGCGCTCGGGCAAGCACCTGATCCTCGCGGTGTGGACCGTCCACGACACGGCGAATGCCTTCTATGCCTGCTCGGACGTTCAGTTCTGACGGGTTGTCAGTTACCGTGCGGCGCCATGGGAATCACGGGCACGAGCACCGTCGCGGAGCTCGTCCAGCGCCAGTGGGGTGATCACCGGATGGGGCTGAGGGACCGGAGCCGGGTCCTCAGCCACCATCAGGTGGCCGCCGGCGCGGCCGCACGCGCTGCGCTCCTCGTGGATCTCCTGCCACGCGGAGCGGAGCCGCACCTCGGGGTACTGCTCGACAACACCCCGGAGTTTCCCCTGTGGCTCAGTGCGGCGGCCTTGGCCGGGGCCGCCGTGGCGGGCATCAACCCGACTCGCCGCGGGGCGGAACTCGCCCGCGACATCCTGCACACCGACTGCCGGGTGCTGGTCACCGAACGCGCCCACCTTCCCCTCCTCGACGGGCTGAGCCTGCCGGGGATACGGGTGCTGGTGACCGACACCGACGCGTACGGCGACCTTCTCGCCCCGTACGCCGCCGCGAAGCCCGGCGACGCCGTCGTCGCGCCGGTCGGGCCGCGCAGCAGAATGCTGCTGTCCTTCACGTCCGGGTCGACGGGCGCGCCCAAGGCGGCGATCTGCTCACAGGGCCGGCTGGCGGCGGCCGGTGCTTCGCTGGTGGCACACTTCGGCGTCCGCGAGGACGACGTCCATTACATCTGCATGCCGATGTTCCACGGCAACGCGGTGATCGCCGACTGGGCACCCGCGCTGGCGGGCGGCGCGGCGGTGGCACTGCGCGACCGCTTCTCCGCGTCCGGATTCCTCACCGACGTACGGGACTTCGGCGCCACCTACTTCACCTATGTGGGTCGGGCCGTGCAGTACATTCTGGCCACCCCCGCACACGACGACGACCACTCGCACCGGCTGCGCCTGGGCTTCGGCACCGAAGCAGGACCGGTGGACGCGGCCCGCTTCCGAACGCGGTTCGGGGTGCGGCTGGTCGAGGGGTACGGCTCCTCCGAGGGCGGGGCCGCCATCCAGCGCACCCCCGGCACCCCCGCGAGTGCCATCGGGCGGGCGGCCGCGGGCGACGACCTGGCCGTGGTCGACCCCGCGACCGGCGACGAGCGGCCGGCCGCCGTGATCGGTCCGGACGGACGGCTGCTCAACGGGGAGGAGGCGATAGGGGAGTTGGTCAACCGGGGCCCCAACCCCTTCGAGGGCTACTGGCGTCACCCGGAGGCGGACGCGGCGCGACGCCGCGGCGGCTGGTACTGGACGGGCGACCTGTTCTTCCGCGACGCGGAGGGCTACCTCTACTTCGCCGGCCGCACCGACGACCGGCTGCGCGTGGACAGCGAGAACCTGGCGGCGTCGATGATCGAGAACATCCTGGCGCGCTGGCCGGCCACGACGGGGGCGGCGGTCTACGCGGTCCCCGACCCGGTCTCCGGCGACCAGGTGATGGCGGCGCTCGCCCTGCCCGAGGAACGGCCCTTCGACCCGGCGGCCTTCGCGGTCTTTCTGGCGTCCCAGCCGGACCTGGGGACGAAGATGACGCCCCGTTTCGTACGCGTGCTGCCCAAGCTCCCGGTGACCGCGACGAACAAGGTGCACCGGGTCGCGCTGCGGCGGGAGGGGTTCCGCTGTGCGGACCCCGTGTGGTGGCTGCCGGACGGCGAAGGCCTGCACCGGCTGCTGACCGCGGAGGACGTGGCGGACCTGGAGCGGCGCTGTGCGGAGCAGGGGCGCGGGGATCTGCTGGGCAGGTGAGACACGGTGGGCGGAGGTGCCGGACGGGTTGGGGCGTCCATGGACGCTCCTTGTCCGGGGGCCCCGCACGTGAGTGGGCCCCGCAGGCGGGCGGCCTGGTGCGGCCGGAGATTCGCACCCGTCCGCCCCGAACGGCCGCGCCCGTCGCGGTGGTGCCTGCCCCACCACCGTCACACCCTCTTGCCCGATGGCTTCGCCCGTGCGCCGCGGCCTACCGTTGCCGCATGCCTTCAGCCGTGCAGCTCAAGATCCCGTGCGCACCGACTCCGGGCGAACCGACTCCGGGCGAAGCGAGAGCGTGCGAACCGGGCCCGCGGGAAGCGAGTCCGTGAGAATCGACCGACCGCTCCGGGTAGTTCTGGCCGAGGACAGCGTCCTGCTGCGTGAGGGACTGACCGGTCTGCTCGCCCGCTCCGGCCACGAGACCGTCGCCGCAGTGGGCGACGCGGACGCCCTGCGGGTCGCCGTCGCCGAGCACACACCGGACATCGTGGTCACGGACGTCCGGATGCCGCCCGGCTTCCAGGACGAGGGACTGCGCGCCGCCGTCGCGCTGCGCGAGCGCAACCCCGCGCTGCCCGTCCTGGTGCTCGGCCAGTACGTCCAGCGCGCTTACGCGGCCGATCTGCTCGACAGCGGTGACGGCACCGGCATCGGGTATCTCCTCAAGGACCGGGTCGGCCGGATCGAGGAGTTCCTGGACGCGCTCACCCGTGTCGCCGAGGGCGGCACGGTCGTCGACCCCGAGGTCGTACGGCACTTGCTGCGCCGCCGCCGGGACCCGCCGGCCGCGCTCACACCGCGCGAGCGCGAGGTGCTCGCGCTGGTGGCGGAGGGCAGGTCGAACGCGGCCATCGCCCGCGCGCTGGTCGTCACCGAGGCGGCGGTCGGCAAGCACATCGGCAGCATTCTCGCCAAACTCGACCTGCCGCCGGCCGAGGACACCCACCGCCAGGTGCTCGCCGTCCTCGCGTTCCTGAGCTCATGAGCCCCGTACGACACCGTGCGCCCCGTCTGTTTCAGGGCGCATTGGCGTAATACCGGAGTGGCCGATGATGCCCCGGGGAAGGTCCCAGATCTCCGAGACCTGGGAGCCCGCCGTGCCGCCCGTGCCAGCCGATCCGTCCGTACCGCCCATGCACCGCCGTCAGTTCCTCCAGACCGCCGCCGTGCTGGCGGCGACCGGGACCGCGGGTTCCCTCGACACCGCCGGCGCGGCACCCGTCGTACAGGCGGCCGGCACGGCGACGGCGGCCCCGACGACCGGGCTGCACTTCACGGCCGCCACCAACGGCGCCGCCGCACCCGCGTCCGGCGGACGTCTCGTCGCCGAGGTGCAGAACATCCTCTGGTCCGTCCCCGCGGACGGGTCCCCGGCGACCGCACTCACCCGGCCCGACCTGGAGCCGGGCCGTCCCGTCTGCTCCCCGGACGGCCGGCGGGTCGCCATGGCCTGCTACCAGGGGGGCCAATTCCACATCTGGACGATGGCCGCGGACGGGTCGGGCCTGCGGCAGCTCACGGAAGGACCGTGGGACGACCGCGCCCCCTCCTGGTCGCCGGACGGCACCCGGATCGTCTTCTCCTCGGAACGCGGCGGCGACCCGGTCACCGGCAGTCCGTACCGGATCTGGTCCGTCGAGGTCCGCACGGGACGGCTCACCCGGCTCACCGGCCTGCCCGGCCAGGACAACCCCGACGTGCCCTGGGAGGACTACGACCCCGTCTGGTCGCCGGACGTCGCCCGCGTCGTCTTCGTCCGCGCCCGCCTCGACTCCGGTGTCCTCCGAGCCCGCACACTCGCCGCCGTCCCCGCCACCGGCGGCGAGGTGACCGTCGAACACACCGAGACCGAACCGGGCAACCTGCTCACCCCCGCCGTCTCCCCGGCAGGCCGCCGCGCCTGGCTGCGGGCCATCGGCTCCGCCACGCGGTACGAGCGGATGGTCCTCGTGGTGGACGGCAGACCGGCCGCCGTGGACGGCGAGATCGCGGGCGTCCCGCCGCGCTGGCTGGACGACGAACGGCTGCTCCTCACGGTCGGCGGCCGCTTCACCGTCGTACGGCCGCACCGCGACGCTCCCGCCGAACACATCGGATTCAGCGCCACCCTCCCCGTCGACCGCCCCGATTACCGGGTCAAGGCGTACGACTTCGAGCCCCGCGGCGCCCGTCCCGTACGCGGCATCCATCTGCCCAAGCTCTCCCCGGACGGGCGTTCCGTCGCCTTCGTCTCGCTCAACGCCCTGTGGATCCAGGGGACTTCGGCCGGCTCCCGGCCCCGCAAGGTGGTGCAGGCCGACCCGAACACCTACCTCCAGGGCCCGGCCTGGGCGCCCGACGGCACTTCGCTGGTGTACGTCGACGACCGCGACGGCGGGCTGAACACCGTCCGCCGCCACGACCTCGCGTCCGGCGCGGACACCGTGCTGGCGGGCGGCGGCCGGGTGCATCCCGCCCTCTCCCCGGACGGCGGACGCCTCGCCTGCCTCGACGTCGCGGGCAACCTCGTCGTCCGCGACCTGGCCGCCGGCACCGAGGAGACGCTGGCCGCGCCGATGGGCGGCGGCGGACTGCCCGGCCCTCCCAGCTGGTCGCCCGACGGCCGCCATCTCGCCTACTGCGACCGCAACCGGCTCAACCGCCGCTTCCGCGAGGGCTACAACCTCATCCGCGTCGTCGACACCACCACCGGCAGCTCGGCCCTCCACCCGCTCGCGCCGCACGTCTCGCTCTCCGACCGCTATGCGAGCGGACCCGTCTGGTCGCCGGACGGCCGCCACCTCGCCTGCGTCAGCGAGTCCGCGCTGTGGCTGCTGCCGGTGCGCGCCGACGGCACACCGGACGGCGCCCCGCGCCGGATCACCGACGAGGCGGCCGACCACCCGAGCTGGTCCGGGGACTCGCGCACCCTGCTGTATCTGTCGAACGGGCGGCTGCGGCTGCTGGAGCCGGGCGGCCGTCCCAGTACCGTTCCCGTCCCGCTCTCCTACCGCGGGCCGGCCCCGGTCGAGACCGTCGTCCACGCGGGCCGGCTCTGGGACGGCACGGGGTCCGCGCCCCGCGAGGACGTGGACATCCTGATCCGGGACGGCCGTGTCGCCGCTGTCGAGGCGCATCGCGCCTCCCGCCGCGCCGCGCGGAAGATCGACGCCTCCCGGCAGACCGTCCTGCCGGGACTGTGGGACACCCACACCCACCCGTGGCAGTACACCTACGGTGCCCGTCAGACCGCCGTGTCCCTCGCCTACGGCATCACCACCACGGTCTCCCTCGCGGGCTTCTCCTACGAACAGGCCCGACTGCGCGAGGACATCACCGCGGGCCGCCTCGCCGGGCCGAGGCTGCTGACCACCGGTGAACTGCTCGACGGCTCCCGGGTCGCGTACAGCATGGGCCGCGCCCACCGCACGCCCGAGGGGCTCCAGCGCTCACTGGCCCGCGGGGCGGCCCTGGACTGGGACTTCGTCAAGACCTACGTCCGCGCACCCGCCTGGCTGATGTCGGAGGCGGCCCGCTTCGGTCATGAGCTGCTGGGGGTACGGTCCGGCTCGCATCTGTGCTCCCAGGGCTTCCAGACCGGCCAGGACCTCACCTCGCACCTGGTGGCGACCGAACGCGCGGAGTACGGCCACGGCGCGACCGCCGAGGGGTTCACCCACCAGGACACCGTCGAGAACTACGCCAACGGCTTCCATCTGATCGAGACCCCCTTCACCGCGATCACCGTCCTCTCGGACCATCCGGGCCTGCTGGACGACCCCCGGGTCACCGCGATGATGCCCCCGTGGGACGTGCTCGCCCTGCGCGAGCGGGCCGCCATGCCCGTCACCGACGCCGAACGGCTCTCCCTGCGCCGGGAGTTCGCGACCTGCCGCAAGGTGATCGCGGCGGGCGGTCTGGTCGCTCTCGGCACGGACACCCCGCTCACCCCCGTCGGCCTCCACCTCCACCTCGGTCTGCGGGCCATGGTCGCCCACGGCTTCACCCCCGCCGAGGCACTGCTGACGGCGACGGCGAACGCGGCGAAGGTCTTCGGCGCGCAGCGGGATCTCGGCACGGTCGAGCCGGGCCGGCTGGCGGATCTGACGGTCGTGGACGGCGACCCGTTCACGGACTTCGACACCCTGATGAGCACCGCCCGCGTCCTCATCGCGGGCCGCAGCCACGAGCGCGGCGCGCTGGAGGACGTCTACGCCCGGCCGGCGCCGGAGCGGGCGGACGTCGGCCGTTCGCTGTGGGCGGCGGCGAGTGAGGTGATGCATCGCGAGGGCTGCTGCGGCTGAACCGGTGACGCCGGGCCTGAGGCGCGAGCACGGGTGGCGACCCGCTCTCTGCGGGCCCGTCGGGCGTCGCTGCGGCGCAAAGGAGGTCGCGCGGCGCAGAAGGGCGGAAACACATCTGGGGCTTCTCGGTCGGCCGAGAAGCCCCAGATGATCAGATGTGCGCCGCCAGGGACTCGAACCCCGGACCCGCTGATTAAGAGTCAGCTGCTCTAACCAACTGAGCTAGCGGCGCCTGCTGACTCGGAAATAATACCCGGTCCCCGGAGGTGCTGCGGACCGACTCGCGCGCGGGGCAGGCCCCGGCGACGACCCGGCCCGGCGCCTGCCCCTAGATCGCGAGCGACAGCACCACCGGCGCCGCTCTGCGGTTCAGCGTGTCCGCGGCCGAGCGCAGCCGGTGGGCGTGCTCGATCGGCATGGACAGGGCCAGGCAGCCGACCGCGGAGCCCGCCGTCAGCGGGACGGCCGCGCAGACCGTGCCCACCGCGTACTCCTGGAGATCCAGGATCGGGACCGTCGGCGGCTGGCTGTCCAGCTTGGAGAAGAGCAGCTTCTCGCTGGTGATCGTCCTCGACGTCAGTCGCGTGATCCGGTGGCGGGCCAGATGGTCCCGGCGGCCGTTCTGGTCGAGCTGGGTCAGCAGGCACTTGCCGACGGCGCTCGCGTGCGCCGCCGAGCGGAAGTCCACCCACTCGTTGACCTTGGGGGCGCGCGGACCGTCGGCGTACTGCGTGATCTTGACTTCGCCGTCGATGTACCGGCTGATGTAGACCGCGGCTCCCACCGAGTCGCGCAGCGCGGTCAGCGTCTCCTGGAGCTTGGCCTCCAGCGCCTCCTGGCGCGTGATGCCCGAACCGAGAAGGACCAGGGAGTCGCCTATCACGTAGGCGCCGTCCGCGACCTGCTCCACGTAACCCTCGCGGCGGAGCATGGCCAGCATGGGAGCCAGATGCCCGGTGGGCAGCCCTGTCTCCCGGGCGATCTGGACGTCGGTGACGCCACCGCCGTGCTTCGAGATCGTCTCCAGGACACGCAGGACGTACTGCACCGAATGGAACGGCGCGGTCGGCTCCGGCTTCAGCGCCACGGTCTCCCCCTAGCAGGTCGTCACCGCAAGCTTCTCTACCACGATAGCGGTCAAGAGCCGCTGGAGGGGCGGCTGTTGGCGAGAATGACGGAGCGCCCCGGGGCTCTGCCCAGGGGCGCATCCGTCTGGCATATGCCGTTGTCACGATCGTGGCTCGCGGGCCCCGGAATGCTCAGAGCACGGCGCTCAGGAACTCCCGTGTCCGCTCGTTCTCCGGCTCGGTGAAGATCTTGTCCGGGTGGCCGGATTCGATCACCTTGCCCTCGTCGAACATCAGCACGCAGTCCGAGATGTCCCGGGCGAAATTCATCTCGTGGGTCACGCACAGCATCGTGATGTCGGTGGTGTGCGCGATGTCCCGCAGGACGTCGAGGACACCCGCGACGAGCTCGGGGTCGAGCGCCGAGGTGACCTCGTCGAGCAGCAGCACCTTGGGGCGCATCGCCAGCGCGCGCGCGATGGCGACGCGCTGCTGCTGGCCGCCGGACAGCTGGCTGGGGTAGGCGTCGCAGCGGTCGCCGAGCCCGACCAGGTCGAGCAGCCCGCGGGCCCGCTCGTCCGCCTCGTCCTGGGACATCCCCAGCACATGGACCGGGGCCTCGGTGATGTTCCGCAGGACCTTCATGTTCGGGAAGAGGTTGAACTGCTGGAACACCATGCCGATGTTCTTCCGCACCTCGCGCACGTGCTTCTCGCCGGCCGGGACGAGTCTGCCGTTCTTCTCCTCGTGGCACAGATACTGCCCGTCGACGGTGATCGTGCCCTCGTCCGGCCTGGTCAGCGTCATCAGCAGCCGCAGGATCGTGGTCTTGCCGGACCCGGACGGCCCGATCAGCGTCACGTGCTTGCCCGGGTCGACGGTGAAGTCCAGCGAGTCCAGGACGGTGTTGGCGCCGAAGCGCTTGGTGACCCCGTCGAAGCGGATCAGCTCGCCGGTCGCCGGTGCGGTGCCGGCCGGTGCGGCGGTGGCCGCTGTGGCGCCGGCCGCCGCTTCCTTCGCGGTGTTCGGGGGGTTGCTGTCAGCGGACAAGGCGTCGCTCCAGTGCTCGCATGAGAAGGGATGCCGGATAGGAGATGAGGATGAAGGCGATGCCGACGACCGTGAACGCCTCGACCGTCAGGAAGGTCTCGGACGCGAACTGCCGTGCCTCACCGAGCATGTCCATCACACCGATGACGAAGATCATCGGAGTGTCCTTGAGCATCGCGATGACGTAGTTGCCGAGCGCCGGGGCGACCCGGCGGATCGCCTGCGGAAGGATCACCGCACCCCAGGTACGGGTGCGCGGCAGGCTCAGCGCGGTGGCCGCCTCCCACTGACCCTGCGGGACGCCGTCGATGCCGGCGCGGTAGACCTCGGCGGTGTACGTCGAGTAGTGCAGGCCGAGCCCGACGACGCCGGTGACCATGGCCGAGAGCGTGATGCCCCACTCCGGCAGGACGTAGTACAGGAAGAACAGCTGCACCAGCAGCGGGGTGTTGCGGACGAACTCGGTGACTGCGGTCACCGGCAGGCGCACCACGGCCAGGTGTGAGCGCTGGGCCAGCGCCCAGACGAGGCCGAGCGCGAAGGCGACCAGCGCGCCCAGCACCAGGGCCTGAAGGGTGACCAGCAGGCCGTCCCAGAAGCGCGGCATGAACTCGTCGACTGCGGACCAGTCCCACTGCATCAGCGCTCACCCCCGGCGCTCGCCGAGACCCGGTTCTGGCGGGGGATGTCGAGCTTGCGCGCCACACCGGGCGACCGCGGTGGCGGAGCCTGCCCGACGCCGGCCTTGGCCTGGCGTTCCAGGACGCGCATGCCCCGGGTCAGGACGAAGGCGAGGACGAAGTACATCACCAGGATGATCGTGTAGACGGGCGCGCTCTGGCCCGTGGCGTTGCGCACCAGCGAGGCGCCGAACGCGATGTCCGCCACGCCCATGATCGAGACGAGGGCGGTGCCCTTCAGCAGCTCGATCAGCAGGTTGTTGAAGGGCGGGATCATCTCCGGCCAGGCCTGCGGAAGGATGATCTTCCGCAGTTGCTGGGCGGGGGTGAAGCTGAGGGCGATGCCCGCCTCGCGCTGGGCGGGGGAGACCGCGCCCACCGCGCCCCGTACGACTTCGGAGCCGTAGGCGCCGTAGGTGAGGCCGAGGGAGAGGACCGCCGCCCACAGGGGGACGAGCTGCCATCCGAAGCCGAGGGGCAGGACGAAGAAGATCCAGAACATCAGGATCAGCGCCGAGGTGCCGCGGAAGATCTCGAAGTAGGCGCCGGCGACGAAACGCACGATCCACAGCCGGTGCGCGCGTGCGAGGCCGACGACGAAGGCGACGACCGCGGCCAGCGCCGCGCTGAGGACGGTCAGCTGGACCGTGATCCACACGCCTTTGAGGAGGAGTTCCCACAAACCCGCGGATATCTCGCTCATGGCTTGCACTTCTCCTTGGCGGTGATGGTGGTCATCTGGTCCTTCGTGAAGCCGAAGGGCCGCATGATCTCCAGCAGTTCGCCGCTCTTCTTGAGCTTGTGCAGCTCACGGTTGAAGGCGTCCCGGAGCGTGGTCTCGGGGCTGCGGAACGCGAAGCCGCCGACGTCGATGACGGGCTTGCCCTTGACGTACGGCGTGACCTCGGCCGTCGCCTCGACCTTGCCGCTCCGGGTCTCCTTGACGACATTGCGCACTGTGACGGCGGTGCCCACGAAGACGTCCACCCGGCCCTGTTCCACCGCGAGCAGGCCCGCGAGCTGGTCCGGCAGGGTCGTCAGGTTCTTGACCCCCGCCTCCTTGGCGTAGTCGATCTCCGCGTAGCCGACGCCCGTGGCCATCTTCGCGCCGGTCTCGGCGATGTCCTTGTAGCTGCGCAGGTTCTTCGGGTTGCCCTTGCGCACGATGAAGGCGTCGAGCATCTGGTACTCGGGGTCGGCGAAGATGACCTGTTCGCAGCGGTCGGGGTTGATGTACATCCCGGCGGCGACGACGTCGAACTGGAGGGAGTTGAGGCCGGTGATCAGGGAACCGAACTCGGTGGGGAACGGCTGGACGTTGTCGACGCCCAGCTCCTTGAAGATGCGTTCGGCGATGGCGGGGGCGGAACCCGTCATCTTGCCGTCCTTGCCGATGTAGCTGTACGGCTGCTCGCCCGCGAGTCCCAGCCGCACGGTCTTCTTCGCGCGCAGTTGCTCCAGCAGATGCCCCCCGTCCCCGGCGTCGGCGGTGGCCACCCTGCTGCATGCGCTCGTCGCACCGACGGCGCCCACGGCACCCAGGGCCACGGCCCCGGCGAGCAGTGAACGGCGCCGGATTCCTGGGCCTGTGCTGTGTCTGGATATCCCCTGTGGTGGAGCCATGGGGGCGCGGCTACCCCGTTCGCATTCGGGTATGCGGATGAATTTGCGCCCGGGACAGGCGGGCATGAGTGGGGAAGCACCACCCACCCGAGGAGATTGCATGGCTGACCACAGCACCGGCCCGGCCGACCGTTTCGTCGAGGTCTCGCTCGACAAGCGCGGAATCAGCTGCACAGCACGGCTCTTGACCGACAAGGCGCCGCTCACGTGCGCGGCCGTGTGGGACGCGCTGCCGCTGGGCGGCGACGTCTACCACGCCAAGTACGCGCGCAACGAGATCTACGCCCTGCTGCCCGCCTTCGCGCCGCAGGAGCCGCCGCTGGAGAATCCGACCGTCACTCCCATTCCGGGAGATCTCTGCTACTTCACCTTCTCCGACGTGCAATTGGGTACGAACTCGTACGGCTACGGGGACAAGGCGGCCCACGCGGGCCGCGCCACCGTCGTCGACCTCGCGCTGTTCTACGAACGCAACAACCTGCTGCTCAACGGCGACACCGGATGGGTCCCCGGCATCGTCTGGGGCACCGTGGTCGACGGCCTCGACCGGATGGCCGAGGCCTGTCAGGACCTGTGGCGGGCCGGTGCGCTGGGGGAGACCCTCAGCTTCCGGCGGGCCTAGGCCCCATCGCCGGACGGGGCGCGGGCATCGACGCCACCCCGGACTCGTAGAGCGCGTGCGCGGCCCGCAGCACCAGCGCGTCCGCGTGCCGCGCCCCGACCAGCTGGACGCCGATCGGCAGCCCGTCCTCGTCCACCCCGCACGGCACGGTCGCGGCGGGCTGCTGCGTCAGGTTGAAGGGATAGGTGAACGGCGTCCAGCCCGTCCAGCGGCGGTGCCCCGAGCCGGCCGGCACCTCGACGCCCGCCTCGAAGGCGGTGATCGGCAGCGTCGGCGTCACCAGCAGGTCGTACGTGCCGTGGAAGCGGCCCATGCGCCGGCCCAGATCCATCCGGGTGTCCACGGCCGCCAGATACTCCAGCGCGCTGTGCCGCGCGCCGATCGCGGTGATCTCGCGCAACCCGGGGTCCAGCGACTGCCGCTGCGGGGACCCCAGCGCCTGGAGCAGTCGCGCCGCACCGCTGAACCACAGGGTGTGGAAGGCCTCCACCGGGTCGGCGATGTCGGGGTCGGCCTCCTCGATGTACGCGCCGCGCCCGGCCAGCGCCTGCACCGCCCCGCGTACCGCGGAGGCGATCGCCGGACGGACCGCCACCTGCCCGCCGAAGGACGGTGAGTAGGCGATCCGCAGCCCGTGGACGCCGTCCGCGAGCGTGTCCTGTGTGCCGCCGGCGGGCGACAGTTGCGACCAGTCCCGCCAGTCCGGGCCGCTGATCACATCGAGCAGCAGCGCCGCGTCCGCCGCGTCGCGGGTCATCGGCCCGACGTGCGCCAGCGTCCCGAACGGGCTGGAGGGATACAGGGGCACCCGGCCGTACGTCGGCTTGAGGCCGAAGATCCCGCAGAAGGAGGCGGGGATGCGGACCGAACCGCCGCCGTCCGTGCCCAGCGAGAGAGCGCCCGCGCCCAGCGCCACCGCGGCCCCGCTGCCGCCGCTGGACCCTCCCGCCGTCCGCGACGGGTCGTAGGGGTTGCCGGTCACGCCGTGCCGCGGGGAGTCCGTGACGCCCTTCCAGCCGAACTCGGGCGTGGTCGTCTTGCCGAGGAAGACCGCGCCGTGCTCACGCATCCGGGCCACCGACGGCGCGTCCTCGTCCCAGGCGCCGTCTTCGCGGACGGCGTGCGAGCCGCGCAGGGTCGGCCCGCCGCGCTGGAGCAGCAGGTCCTTCACGGTGACCGGCACGCCGTCGAGCAGCCCCAGCGGCTCCTTCCGTCGCCAGCGGTCGGCCGAGGCCTCGGCCTGGGCGAGCGCCGCATCGGCGTCGACCCGGACGAAGGCGTTGACCAGGGGCTGCACCGCCTCGATCCTCTCCAGCGCCGCTCGGGTCGCCTCGACGGGCGAGAAGTCCCCTTTCTCGTAGCCGGCCAGCAGTTGGCGTGCGGTGTGGTCAGTCAGCGGATCAGTCATGCATGGGGACGTACCCACGTTTCTTGTCCACCACGTTCGGGAACGGCTTTCCGGCCTCCCACAGCTCGTACAGATCGACGAACTGCTCGCCCAGCCGGTCACGCCAGCCCACCGTGTCGCCGCTCATGTGCGGGGACACGATCAGCCCGGGCACGTCCCACAGCGCGCTGTCGGGCTCCAGTGGCTCCGAGGTGAAGACATCGAGGGCGGCGCCCGTGATCACCCGGTCGTTCAGCGCCGCGACGAGATCGTCCTCGACGACCAGCGGTCCGCGTCCCACGTTGATGAACCGGGCCGACGGCTGCATCAGGGCGAAGCGCCGCCGGTCGAACATTCCGCGCGTCGCGTCCGTCAGCGGGGCGGCGCACACCACCCAGTCCGCCCGCGCCAGCAGCGGATCGAGATCCTCAGTGCCGTGGATGGCGCCCCGTGCGGTTCGGCCCACGACCGCCACGGTGACGCCCAGGGCCTCCAGGGTCGTGGCCACCGCCCGGCCGATGGGTCCGGCGCCGACGACCGTGGCCCGGGTGCCGGCGACGCGGAGTCCTTCGCGGTGGCGCCATCGGCGCTGCCGCTGGAGTTCGAGGGTCCCGGGGAGGTCCTTCGCCATGGCGAGCACCAGGCCCGCGACGTACTCCGCGATGGGTTCCTCGAAGACGCCGCGGGCGTTGGTGACCACGGTGTCGGATGCGGCCAGTTCCGGGCAGAGCAGCCGGTCGACGCCGGCGCTCGGGGTGTGCACCCAGCGCGGTCGCGGGCCGTCCCCCGGCCAGGCGAGCCGTACCGCGTCGGAGGTGAAGTCCCAGGCCAACAGCACGTCCGCGTAAGGGAGTCGGGAGGCGAGCGACTGCTCGTCGGCGTAGCTGACACGGACCCGTCCGGTCAGCCGGCCGAGACGGGGCGGGGGGTCCGCCTGGAGGACGAGAAGAGTGGGTTCGGACATCAAGCGGAAGCCGTTTCGTAACGTCTGACATGTACGGATTGACCCACGCTCGCAGCCGAACCTAACGTCGTCAACAACACGTCAAAGGGGGCCGTGCGATGGATGTCTCCTTTCTCGGCGGGCCGCAACCGCAACGCGGTGTCGGCATCGTCGCCCCGTTCGATTTCGCGCTGGATCGCGAACTGTGGCGTTGGGTCCCCGACGACGTCTCACTGCGGCTGACGCGTACTCCCTACGTCCCCGTGGAGGTCTCCCTCGACCTCGCCCGCCTGGTCAGTGAGCACGAGACGCTGCACAAGGCCGTGCAGGCGCTCGGGGCGTCCGAGCCCGAAGTCATCGCCTACGCCTGCACATCCGGCAGCTTCGTCGGCGGAATCGCCGGGGAGCGGGCCATGTGCGAGGCGATGACCTCGGCGGGGGACGTCGCCTCGCTGACCACGTCCGGTGCCCTGCTCGAAGCACTCGACGAGCTGGGCGCCCGCCGTATCGCCCTCGTGACCCCCTATACGGAATCGGTCACGCGTTCGCTGGAGGACTACTTGGCGGAAGCCGGGGCAACCGTCACGGGCCGCGCTTTTCTCGGACTGACCCGGCACATCTGGAAGGTGCCGTACCGGTCGGTGGTGGACATGGCGCGGCAGGCGGTGGTGGGCGCGGCCGACGCGCTCTTCATCAGCTGCACGAATCTGCCGACGTACGACGCGATCCCCCAGCTGGAGGCCGAACTGAGGATGCCGGTGCTCTCCGCGAACCAGGTGACGATGTGGGCGGCGCTGCGCCGGATCGGCGTGCACGCGGTCGGGCCGTACCAAGGGCTGCTGCTGCAGCCGGAGGCCCAGCCCGAGATCCCGCTCCCTCCCCAGGCACCGCAGCCCCAGGCTCAGCCGGCCCAGCCCGAAGATCAGGAAGGCTGGACATGACGACGGTCGGACTTCTGTACCCCGGGCACTCCGCCGAGGACGACTACCCGCGCTTCGAGGTGCTGCTCGACAGCGACATCAGGCTGCCGGTCGTGCACACCGACATCGGTGAGGACGCCCACCGTGTGGACGCGCTGCTGAACATGGGGTCGCCCGAGCGGCTTGCCGCGGGTGTGGAGGAACTCCGCCTCGCGGGCGCCGAGTCGGTCGTCTGGGCGTGCACGAGCGGAAGCTTCGTGTATGGGTGGGACGGCGCCCACGAGCAGACGCGGGCGCTCGCGCTGGCGGCCGGGCTCCCGGCGTCCAGCACGTCGTTCGCCTTCGCCCACGCCGTACGGGCGCTAGGCGCGGAACGGGTGGCGGTCGCGGCGACCTATCCGGAGGACGTCACCGCCCATTTCACGGCGTTCCTCAAGGCGGCGGGGACCGAGGTGGTCGCGGACCGGGCGAGCGGCGTCATCACGGCGGCCGAGGTCGGCACCTGGGGCCGGGACGAGGTGCTGGACCTGGCGCGCGCGGGAGACCATCCGGACGCCGAGATCGTGCTGCTGCCGGACACGGCCCTGCACACGGCGGCGTTTCTGCCCGAACTGGAGGAGACGCTCGGCAAGCCGGTCCTCACGGCGAACCAGGTGACCGTCTGGGAGGGCCTGCGGCTGGCGGAGCGCCGGGCGTGGGCGCCGAAGCTGGGCACGCTGTTCGCCAAGCGGGACCAGATCCGCATCTGAGTGGCGGGCCGTGCGGGGGCCTGATCCGAGCGCCCGCCCGGGGCCTGATCCGCGCGCCCGCCCGGACCCTGATCCGCGCGCCCGGTGCGGGTCCGGCTCCGGTCCGCGCGGCCGGGGCCTGATCCGAGCGCCCGATCCGGGTCCGGCTCCGATCCGCGCGGCCGGTGCCTGATCCGCGCGCCCGATCCGCGCGGCCGGGATCCGTACCCGATCCCGGCCGGCGTGCCGGGACGCTGACCCGGGCTGACGGCCCGGACCGGATCCCGCCGGGGCCGGGCCTCCGCCTCGCGGACCTGGGCGGAGCCTTGGCCCCCGCCCGCTCCGGAATAAAACGGAGACGCCCTCCTGTTCTCGTGTGTTGTACGTTTTTCATGCGCAGGAGGGCTGAACCGGTGGACGACGCGATACAGGGCGACCCGATACGAGGCACGACGCGGGGTACGGCGCCGGTGCCGCTGTCCGTGCTGGATCTGGTCACGGTCGGCGAGGGACGTACCGCGAGCGACGCCCTGCGCACCAGTGTGCAGATCGCCCGGCTCGCCGAGAGCCGCGGCTACGGCCGCCACTGGGTGGCCGAACACCACTCGATGCCCGGCGTCGCCTCCTCCTCGCCCGCCGTGATCCTCGCGCACCTCGCCGCGCACACCGAGCACATCCGCCTCGGCTCCGGCGGCGTGATGCTCCCCAACCACGCGCCCCTGGTCATCGCCGAGCAGTTCGGCACCCTGGAGGCGCTCGCCCCCGGCCGTGTCGACCTCGGCCTCGGCCGCGCCCCCGGCACGGACGGCGCGACCGCCGCCGCACTGCGGCGCACCGAGCGGCTGGGCGAGGGCGCGGACGACTTCCCGCAGCAACTCGCCGAGCTGACACGGTTCCTGGACGACGACTTCCCCGACGGGCACCCCTACAGCCGTATCCACGCGGTCCCGGGCCCGGTGCAGGGACCCACCGGCCGTCCGCCCATCTGGCTCCTCGGCTCCTCCGGCTTCAGCGCCCGGCTGGCCGGCGTGCTGGGACTGCCCTTCGCCTTCGCCCACCACTTCTCGGCCCAGAACACCATCCCGGCCCTCGACCTCTATCGCGAGTCCTTCCGGCCCTCGGCGGTGCTGGACGCCCCCTACGCGCTCATCGGCGTGGCGGCGCTCGCCGCCGACGACGAGAAGGAGGCCCGCCGTCAGGTGCTCACCGGGGCGCTCTCGATGCTGCGGCTGCGCACCGGCCGCCCGGGGCTGGTGCCGACGCCCGAGGAGGCGGAGGCCTACCGATTCAGCCCCATGGAGCGCGAGTTCGTCGACAGCTGGCTCACCAACATCGTCCACGGCACGCCCGGCGCGGTGCGTACGGGTCTGGACGACCTCCAGAAGCGCACGGGAGCCGACGAGTTGATGCTCACGGCCAACGCCCACGGCGGTGACGTCCGGCTCCGTTCGTACGAACTGATCGCCGACGCCTACGAATTGCCGACCTCCGTGGTTCCTTCCTGACCAGGTCCGCCGCGCTCGGTTAACGCACCCTTAAACCGCTCGTCACGATGGTGCCGGGCGGTTTTTGCATCCTGTTGCAACAGCCTGACAAGCGGTTTCACCTCAAAATTGGTCTAGTCCTAATGTGGTCAGGACCATTGACGCGCCGGTGGCCGGATCGCTATCTCTTCTCCCACTCACGTCGGCACAACCCCGGAGGCTGTCCGTGCGCTCCCCCAGACCCTTGCTCGCGGCCCTGACGACCGCGGCGCTAGCCGCAGGCGTCATGGCCGGTTTCGCCGCCACCGGCCCGGTCGGCGCGGCCGGCAACGACGCCCAGCTCGCCGCCGCATCCACGGGCGGGGTGAAGATCGCGTACTACGACCAGTGGAGCGTGTACGGCAACGCCTTCTACCCCAAGCACCTCCAGGACCGGGGCATCGCGGGGAAGCTCGACATCATCAACTACTCGTTCGGGAACATCCACCCCACGGATCTGACCTGTTTCGAGGCGAACAAGGCGGCGGGCGACGACAACAACCCGAACGCCGGTGACGGTGCGGGCGATGCCTTCGCGGACTACCAGAAGACCTTCGGCGCGGCCGACAGCGTGGACGGCGTCGCCGACACCTGGAACCAGCCGATCGCGGGTGTCTTCAACCAGTTCAAGAAGCTCAAGGCGAAGAACCCCCATCTGAAGATCAACATCTCGCTGGGCGGCTGGACGTACTCCAAGTACTTCCACGACGCGGCGAAGACGGACGCGAGCCGCAAGAAGCTCGTGGCGTCCTGCATCAAGCAGTACATCCAGGGCGACATCCCCGTCGAGGGCGGCTTCGGCGGAGCGGGCACGGCGGCCGGCATCTTCGACGGCATCGACATCGACTGGGAGTACCCGGGCTCGGCGGGCGGCCACCTCGGCAACCACTACGGTCCCGAGGACAAGGCCAACTTCACCCTGCTGCTGGCCGAGTTCCGCAAGCAGCTCAACGAGTACGGCACCGCGCACGGTGGCAAGAAGTACCTGCTGACGGCCGCGATGCCGGCCGGTCAGGACAAGATCAAGTACATCGAGACGGACAAGGTCGGCGCGTACCTCGACTACGCGAACATCATGACCTACGACATGCACGGCGCCTGGGACGCGGACGGACCCGCCTACCACCAGTCGCCGCTGTACTCGCCGGCGTCCGACCCGACCGACCCGATCCCGCCGGGCACCCAGAAGTACTCGATCGACAACGCGGTGGACGCCTGGATCGACGGCAACCCCGCGTACGGCATCGCGGGCGGTTTCCCGGCCGGCAAGCTGACGCTGGGATACGAGTTCTACTACCGCGGCTGGAAGGGTGTTCCGGCCGGCGCCAGGAACGGTCTCGGCGGCAGCGCCACCGGTGCGAGCGCCGCGCGTCCGCTGAGCCAGCAGGCGGGCATCGCGCACTACAAGGAGCTCGGCGGCATCGTCGACAACGCGGCGACGACGTTCTGGGACGACGAGGCGAAGGCGTCGTACTTCTACAAGGACGGCGAGTTCTTCACCGGCCTCGACAAGCGCGCGATCCAGGCCCGCGCCGACTACGCCCACAACCGCGGTCTGGGTGGCGCGATGATGTACTCCCTGCTCGGCCTGGACCCCGGCGCCAAGCTGCTCAACGACATCGTGGCGGCCGTCGGCAGCTCGCCGAGCCCGGACCCGACCGGTCCCACGCCGTCCCCGTCCGACCCGACGCCCTCGCCGAGCGACCCGACCCCGTCGCCGTCCGACCCGACGCCCGGCTGCACGGCCACGCCGTGGTCCGCCTCCGCGGTCTACACCGGCGGCGGCCTCGTCTCCCACAAGGGCCGCACCTGGAAGGCCCAGTGGTGGACGCAGAACGAGGAGCCCGGCACCACCGGTGAGTGGGGCGTCTGGCGCGACCAGGGTGCCTGCTGATCACAGGTGCTCCGCCCCCCACCACGGCGCCGCCCCGGACCCCCGCTCAGGGGCCGGGGCGGCGCCTGTCGTCGAGGGCCTGTCGTCGAGGGCCGTCGTCACCGTCGCTCAGTCGTACCGGTCCTCAACCGGGCAGCGCGCTGACGCCGATCATCGCCCCGATCCGGTCGGGCGCCACAGCCCGTGAGTACAGCCAGCCCTGACCCGTGTCGCAGCCGATGCTGCGCAGCCGGGAGGCCTGCCCCGAGGTCTCCACGCACTCCGCCGTCACCGTCAGACCGAGCCGGTGCGCGAGCTGGACCAGGGCCTCCACGATCGTCTCGTCCGCCGGGTTCGGGTGCGCCTCGTCCTGGAAACCGCGGACGAACGACCCGTCCAGCTTCAGCGCCGACACCGGCAGCCGGCTCAGATACGCCAGGTTCGAGTAGCCCGTACCGAAGTCGTCGATGGCGATCTGCACCCCCATGTCACTGAGCGCCTGGAGCGCCTGGAGGGGCCGGCCGGCCGAACCCATGACCGCGGACTCGGTCAGTTCGAGCTGGAGAAGGTGCGGCGCCAGCCCGGTCTCGGTGAGGATCTCCGCCACGTCCGCCACCAGGTCGGAGTCCCAGACCTGCCGTACGGCGACGTTGACGCTCACGAACAGCGGCGGGACATCGGGGTGCTCCTGCTGCCACCGGCGCGCCTGGCGGCACGCGGTGCGCAGCACCCACCGCCCGAGCTGGACGATCGAGCCGTCCTCCTCCGCGATCCCGATGAACCGATTCGGCGCAAGCGTCCCGAACTGCGGGTGATTCCACCGCACCAGCGCCTCGACGCCGCGCGTCATCCCGTCCGCCAGTCCCACCAGCGGCTGGTACTCCAGCGCGAACTCCCCGCGTTCCACCGCGGGCCGCAGCGTCGAGGAGAGGGCCTGCCGTGTCATCCGGTGCGCGTTGCGCTCGGGATCGAAGAGCGTCCAGCGCGCCTTGCCGTCCGCCTTCGCCCAGTACAGCGTCGTGTCGGCGGCCTGCATCAGCCCCGTCGCGGTCGTGCCGGCGACCGTGCGCTCCACCACTCCGATCGACGCGGAGACCGAGAGCCGCTGCCCGTCGAGGTCGAACGGCTGTTGCAGCGCGACCAGTACGGACCGGGCGAGATCGGCGACCTGGTCGGTACCCGTGGAGTCCTCGACCAGGATCGCGAACTCGTCGCCGCCGAGCCGGGCCACCAGATGGCCGCCGCCGCGGGTGTAACCGTCGCTGTCCGCGCACTCGGTGAGCCGACGGGCGACGGCCGCGAGCAGCCGGTCGCCGACCCGGTGCCCGAGCGTGTCGTTGACCGCCTTGAAGCCGTCGAGGTCGAGATAGCAGAGACCGACCCGGCCGGTGGACCCCTGGTCGTACGCCGACGATTCGAGGGCCGAGGCGAGCCGTTCGAAGAACAGCGTGCGGTTGGGCAGCCGGGTCACCGCGTCGTGCATCTGGAGATGGCGCAGCCGCGCGTGCAGTTCGCGCCGGTCGCTGATGTCCGCGACGGACAGCAGCACATTGCGGCTGTCGGGCACCGGCGCGACCGTGACCTCCGCCCACAGCGTCCGCCCGTCGGGGTGCTTGAGTCTGCGGGTGCACCGGAAGCGGGAGCGCCGGCCGCGCAGCACCTCGCGGTACGCGTGCCAGGTGCGCCGGTCGGAGGCGAGGTCGACCAGGTCGGCCGCGGTGCGTTCCAGGAGGTCCACGGGCTCGGCGCCGAAGAGCGCCGCGAGCGCCGCGTTGGCCGTCACGACGAGCCCGTCCTGGTCGACGACCGCCATCGCGAGGTGTGCGGCGTTGAATGCCGCCCTGTAGTCGCGCAGTTCGGCGGCGGACCGGCCGACCTGGTGACGCTCCGTGATCTTCGGCCGCGCCCTGCCGGGCACCGCGACTCCCGTCGGCCCTGTTCCTTCGGAGGTTCCGCTCACCGCTCACTCCCGCAGTGCAGTTGTGTCGTACAGGGTCGTACTGATGTGGCCGGCAGGGGGCCGGTCCTACGTCGGCGAAGGTCGGGGGAAGGGTCCGGGGGAAAGTGTGCCGATCATAGAGGCTGCCCCCTGGGCCGTTCCAGCTCCGCCGCTCGGGTGCCGCCCGTCCGTGGTCTCCGGACGATCGTTTCTGCACGGGTCTGCACGGGTGCCGATTCCGCCCTGACCGAATGTGACGTTCCGTGAGCCATCGGAGTGTCGTCGGGTCTCGGGTCGATGTCGGCCCGATGTCAGGTCGGTCACCCGAGTGGGGCACCGGAACAGGACGTACCCCGAGAAACCGGCACAAGGTGGGTGCGGTGTCTCCCATTCCGCAGCCGGAGGTCTACGTGGAGGGTCAGCAGTCACCCGCGGGAACACCCGGGGGAGTGGAACGCGGACGGCTGCGCGCCGCCGCCGCGGCCCTCACGTCCCTCATGGCCCTCGCCGCGACCTCCCTCGTCGCCGGCCCCGCGGTGGCCAAGAACTCGGCGGGCCCCTGCGCGCTGCCCCGCACCTCCGCCCACCACTCCCTGGGTCTCGACACCTGGAACGCCGGCTATCCCCGCCCGGCGTCCCGGCTCGACGCGGTCATGGTCTTCCTGTCGTTCCCGGACTCCGTGCCGAACCACGATCCGGGCGAACTCGCCACCGACCACTTCCCCGCCACCAGCACCTTCTTCGACCGCGCCTCGTACGGCAGATTCAAGCTCCGCGCCGACCCGCAGCCCGCCTGGGTGGTCATGCCGAAGGCCTCCACCGCCTACGGGATAAGCCGTGACTGGGAGGCCGAGAAGCGCAGCGCCTACATGCGCGACGCGATCGACGCCGCCGACCCGACCGTGGACTTCTCCCGCTACGACATCGTCTATCTGGTCGCCGACCCGGACGCGCCCGGTGTCGATTCCGACGCCACCAAGGTCGTGAACTTCCAGCACCCGCTCAGAGCCGACGATGTCGACATCCGGCGTGTCGTCACCGTCTTCGAACGCCATCCGCCGGACCGCAATGTGCTGGCCCATGAGACCGGGCACGTCTTCGACCTGCCGGACCTCTACCACCGGCCCGTGGACGGCAAGGGCGACTGGGACACCTATGTCGGCGACTGGGACGTGATGGGCAGCCAGTTCGGCATGGCGCCCGATCTGTTCGGCTGGCACAAGTGGAAGCTCGGCTGGCTCGACGAGCGGGCCGTCCGGTGCGTCACCAGGGAAGAGCTGATCACCCTGGAGCCGATCGCCGCGGCTCCTGCGCCGGGCGGCGGCCTCGGCACCCGGCTCGCGGTCGTACGGACCGGTCCGGACACGGCGCTCGCCATCGAGGCACGCGCCGCCACCGGCAACGACGTGTCGACCTGCACCGAGGGGGTGCTGCTCTACCGCGTCCAGTCGGACACGGCGTCGGGCGGCGGTCCCGTCGAGGTCATCGACACCCATCCGCGCAGCGAGGCGTGCTGGGACCAGTCGGTGTACCCGGAGCTGGCGGACGCGCCGCTGCGGGTCGGGGAGACGTTCACGATGCCGGGGACGCCGGGGGAGCGGACCCGGGTGGAGGTCGCGGACCGTACGCCCGGGGGCGCCTTCACGGTCAGGATCTCCACCGCGTAGCGGTGACCCACGGGCATACGAAAAGGCCCCCCACTCGCGCGAGGGGCCTTTTCCGTCTGTGCGCCGCCAGGGACTCGAACCCCGGACCCGCTGATTAAGAGTCAGCTGCTCTAACCAACTGAGCTAGCGGCGCCTGCTGACGTCGTAGACCTTAGCACCCTGGTCGGCGCGAGGAAAAATCGATATGCGGACGCTCGGGGAGGAGGCCGCGCGGGCCGCCCGGACGCATGCCCACAGCAGTACCTCGGGTCCCGGGAGCCAGGGGTGGCGGGTGTCCGGCGCCACCACCCAGCGTGGGCCGGGGCCGTTCCGCTCGGTCTGGGCCAGCGGCGGGACGGTCACCGCGTCGCCGGTCCCGTGGCACAGCAGCGGAGGCACCGAGTCGCCCCACTCCTCCCAGTCCAGCAGGGCGGGCAACCGGTGCGCCGTGCCCGGGACGGTGAACATCAGCATCCTGCCGCGGTGCATGGCCACCGGACCGGAGCCGGGCCCCTCCGCCCACAGCCGGTCGAGCATCTGCCGGCCGAAGAGCGCGGGGACGTTCACCACGTCGAAGGCCGTGCCGCAGGGCAGTACCGCGGGGGCGGTCGGCCGGGTACGCCAGAGGGCGAGCATGGAGCGCGGGTACGTCCCGGACGAGGCGAGCCAGGCCGCACCCGAGGCGGTGACCTGCGCGACGTGATCGCGCCCGTCGTCGCGCAGGAGGGCGAAGATGTCGCGCCTGCGCTCGGTCTCGGCGGTGCCGGGGTTGAGCAGGGAGTCTTCTCGCAGCCATGCACTCATGGAGCAATGTCTACCGGGAGTGACCGGACGGCTCCCGACAGTTGGCCAAAGCGAGGACAGCGCGGGCGGGGGAGGAGTATCGTGCGCCCCGGCATATGCCAAACGTGATGTTTGTCCGGCAGATTCGAAGCGGCGTTCTACTGGGGACTTCCGTCCCGCAGAAGCCCCCGGCCGAACTCGATCATCTTCCTGGCATAGTCCTCGGTCCACTCCGCGCGCTCGGCGATGTCCGCGGGCGTCAGCCGGTCGAACCGGCGCGGATCGGCGAGCTGCGCGGCCGCGAGCGCCTGGAACTCCACGGCCCGGTCGGTCGCCGCACGGAAGGCGAGCGCCAGCTCGGTCGCACGGGAGAGCAGGTCCCTCGGGTCCTCGATCGACTCCAGGTCGAAGAAGTGCTCGGGGTCGGCGGCAGCCTCCGACGGCTCGAAGAGCAGCGGCGCCGGTCGCAGCCGTCGCTCGCTCCGCTGGGGTTCCGCCATGGGGTGTTCCTCCTTGCACGGGTACGGCCGGGTGATCCGGACCGCCATCCATTGTCTCGCGCGCCGCAAGAGGGCGACTCGAAGCGCGAAAGGGGCGCACGGTGGCGTCCGGGCGCGGGCCTGTACGGGTGTCGCGCGGCCGGCCGGGTCACGGCGTCCAGGAGACGCGGTGGTCGGCCAGGTGGTCCCAGGTCGTCATCATCGCGTCCCAGCCGTCCGGGAACTTGACCGTCACCCCCAGCTGCACCGGCTCCGTGGAGGGGTGCTCGTCCAGCAGCTCGGCCACGCCCGCACGGCACACGACGATGCAGGCATGCCGGTGGCGGGACGCGAGGACGCACAGCCGGCCCGTCTCCAGATGGAACGCCGTCGCGTCCGGCCGTCCCGACAGCGGGTGCAGCACCACCGTGACGTCGAACTCGCGTCCCTGGAGCCGGTTCGCCGTGTCCACGGTGACATCGGCGACGCCCAGTTCCGCAAGTGCCGCCCGCACGGCCGCGGCCTGGTCCCGGTGGGCCGTGCCGACCGCGATGCGCTCGGCCGTCACCGGGGCGGGCTCCGAGGGGCCGCTGCTCGCCTCACCGCCGCGGTCCAGCAGCCGGCGCACCACCTGCGCCACCGCCCGTACGGCCTCCGGGTCGGTGCGGGGCGTGTGACGGGCGGGCAGTTCCAGCAGGCCCCAGCCCGACTCCGCCGCCTCGTCGATCACCCGGTCGTGGGCGGAGCCGTCCGACGCGACCCCGAAGGCCAGCCGCCGTTCGCCGGGGCCCGTGCCGCTGCGGAACGGTGTGTACGGATAGAACGCGGCCGACACCAGCGGCGCGGCCGACGCGGGCAGCCGCCAGGACACCGGCAGCCGGTGCTGCGGCAGCTCCGGATTGTGCGCCAGCAGCGTCGAGACGGCGCTCGCGGACGGATCGTAGGAGAGCCCGGCCCACTGGTCCGCGCCGACGATGGAGAACGGGTCCAGCTGCCCCGGGTCCCCCACGAACAGCGCGCGGTCGAAGAGGCCGGCGACGGCGAGGAGGGCGTCCGAGCGCATCTGGTACGCCTCGTCCACGATGGCGTGCGGCCAGGGCTCGACGCCCTGGACATGGGCCCACTTCGCGGCCGTCGAGATCACGATGTCCAGGCCCGCGAGGTCGCCCGCCTTCGCCGAGGTGCGGACGTTGTCCAGCTCGTCGAGGGCTTTGTCGTACGGGTCGGGGTCACTGCTGTGCAGTCGGCCCACCGGCAGCTGCGGGTCCTTCGCCGCGAGCCGCAGCACCAGATCGTCGACCTGGGCATTGGTCTGCGCGATCACCATCAGCGGGCGGCCCGCCGCGGCCAGTTCGCGGGCGGCGTTCACCACGAGCGTCGACTTGCCCGCGCCGGGCGGCGAGTCCACGACGACGCCGCGGTGCGTCCCGTGCAGCGTGTCGGCGAGGATCGCCTCAGTGGCCCGGGCCGCCGCGGCGGACGGGTCGAAGGGGGCGCTCACAGGATGTCCTCCGCGGTCACGGGGTCGGCGTTCTCGGCGGCCGTGCCCGGCGGGCCGCCGTGGGTCCACGGCGTCTCCTCCGGGTCCGGCAGCTTCGGCCCGCCGCGCTGGTCGTGCTCGAACAGGGTCCAGGCGATGCGGTCGCCCTTCCGCGGCACCGTCCCCTCGGCCGGTTCCTTGCCGCGGCCCATGCGGTCGGTCAGCCGCAGCACCAGCAGCCCGTCCGCCGGCGGCCCGGCGAACCCGGTGAACTCGGCCGACTGCGGCTTGCCGTCCAGCGACCGGTAGACCTTCGCCCGCTCGCCCAGATGCGGCCGGTCGTCCGTGCGTACCGTCACCAGCGGGCGCGGACTCGGGCGCTTCGACTCGGACCAGGCCATCACCACCTCGGTGACCTCGCCCAGGAACGCCTCGCCCGCGAGCCTGCGCCCCGCCATCACCAGCGGGTCGTCCAGGGCCTCCTGCGCGTCCAGCTGCGCCTGGGCCGTCTCCCGCGAGGCGAGCTTCCGGGCCGCGGTCACGGCGTCGTCACGTCGCGGTTGCGGCGGCTCACCGGCCCGCACCCGGTCGCGGTGCGCGGTGAACGACCAGCGGTCGCGCGTCCAGCGGTCCGCGGCCCGCCGCCCCTCGGGCAGCTCCCGCAGCAGCTCCAGGCTCCGCCAGACCGCGTCCCATGTGGGCCGCAACTGGCTGAGCACCAGACGCCGGATCTCCCGTTCGGCGAGGGTCAGTTCACCCAGCCGGGCGTCGGCCGCGGCGCCGTCCTCCGCGGCCCCGAGGGCCTGCCGGGCCTTGTCGTAGCGCTCGACGGCCGGCGCCAGGAGGCGGTTGTCGAACGCCGGATCGGTGGCCGGCCCGGCCGGCGGGCACACCAGCTGGCCCCGGTCGTCGCGCGCCAGCTCGGCCCGCAGCGCCGCCTCGGCGCCCGACTGCCCCTCGGGCACGTCGATCCAGGCCAGCAGGGCGCCCAGATGCTGGTCCTCCAGGGACGACTGGCCGGTCGCCCAGTGCCGGCCCAGCAGATCGGTCGCCGCCAGCAGCAGCGACGAGCCCGGTACGCGGGCCCGCTCGCCGTAGTGGGTGAGCCATCGCCCGAGCAACGGGACGCGGGGCGGGGCGGGGTAGGGCGTGTCGGGGTCCTGCTCGGCGGTACGGCGGAAGCGCATCGACCGGCCCAGCAGCCGGACGAAGTCGATCCCGGCCCGTCCCGGCACCACGAGCTGCGGTGCGTCCGCGCACAGTTCGGCCTCGACCTTGGTGCGCCTGCCGGTCTCCGGGTCGGTCTGGTTCTGCTCGACCAGCTCGATGTCGTCGGCGTACGTGTCCAGATGCGGCAGCACCGCGTCGGCCAGCTCGGCGAGGAACGCGAACCGCAGCTCCCGGTCGCGCGGCTGGGCCACCACCATCAGACGTGGTTCCTCCCGGTCCGTCCCCACGAGCGCGCCCAGCGGGGCGCCCGCCTCTCCGGCGGTGGTCAGCGGGACGAGGACCAGCGGGCGTTCGGAAAGATGCCGGTGCCGCACGGTCGCGAGCGGCTGGGCGCGCCCGGACTCCACGGCCTCCAACCGGGCCAGCGTGGCGATCAGTGACATCCGGCGGCCTCCAGGGCCTCGGCCCGCAGCGCGGCGGCCCGGCGCAGGGCGGCGACGGCCGGATCGTCCGCGTCGCCCGCGGAGCCGCGGGCAGCCGCCAGCACGTCCCCGATCGTCGTGAGACCGCCCAGTTCACCGCGCAGCCCGCGGCCCAGGGCGCCGACCACCCCGGCCGTCCGGGCCCGCTCGCGGCAGTGGAACGCCAGCTCACAGGCGGCCAGGCACTCGGGTGCGTACGCCGCGTCCACCGACTCGACGGCGGCCGTGAGCTGCTCCGGCGTGCACTGCGGATCGAACGTGGTGCCCTCGGGCAGAGCGGCCGCGATGTCCTCGACGCGGGTGAGCCGGGTGAGCTGCCGGCGGGTGACGGACACCTGCTTGCGCACGTCGACGACGGACGCCGTCGGGAGGTTGGAGAAGTCCTTGGGGCAGACGAGCAGGATGTCGTGGGCGACCTGCGCGCCCGCGGTCAGCGCGGCGACCCGCTCCAGCGCCAGCACGTACACCGCGGCCTGACGGGCGGCCGCGCCCACCTTCGCCGCGTCCGCGGAGGCGTCGATCATCGGGAACGACTTGATCTCGACCACGGTCCACCGGCCGTCGGGAGCGATGACCACCGCGTCCGGCTCCAGATAGGCGGGGGAGCCCGCGACCTCCAGCGCCAGCATCGGATGGTCGAGCAGCGTCCACGCCGTCTCGGCGGTCGCCTCGCGCAGGGCGAGCGCCGTCCGCGCGGCACGGCCCTCGGGGCCCGCCGCCGACAGATCGGGCACCCGGACGTCCGCACCGCTCTCGACACCCATCAGCCGCAGCAGCTCCGCGCCGCCGTCGGACTTCACCTTCGCCTCGAAGGCATTGCCCCGCATGAACGCGAACTGCGACTGCCCGAACGGCGCCGGCGATCCCAGCGCGGTGGCGAGCGCCGCCTTGTCCACCCCGGCGCCGTCCAGCAGTGCGCGCCGCTGACAACCCGGGTTGGCCGCGAGGGCGGCGAGAGCCCGGGCGTCGAGCGGACGTGGCTGGGCGGCGGGACCGCGCAGCTCAGCGAGCCGCTGCCGGAGTGCTGTCGTCGGCTCCTGCGGACGAGGTCCGCTGTCCAGGGATTCGCTCACCCGCGGAAGTCTGGCATCCGGCACCGACAATCGGGGACTTCGGGCCGGAAGGGGCGGGTGCGTAGCGGGCTCGCAGGCGATCTGCGAGCCGCAGCGCGGGCCGGGTCGCCAGCGCGCCGAGACCCATCACCGCGGCTCCGGCGACCGCGTCGAGGAAGTAGTGGTTGGCGGTTCCCATCACCACGAGCGTGGTGAGCAGGGGATAGGCGACGCCGAGCGCCTTCACCAGGGGAGTACGTCCGTGCCGCCACATCATCACACCGCACCAGAGCGCCCAGCCGACGTGCAGACTCGGCATCGCCGCGTACTGGTTGGTCATACCGCCCATGCCGCGCGGAGCACTCGCCTCGCCGCCCCACCAGCCGTACGAGCTGTACTGGGCCATGGTGTCGACGAAGCCGTGACTCGCGTCCAGCAGCCGCGGCGGGCAGGTCGGCGTCAGCGTGAAGCCGACGAGACCGAGGAGGGTGGAGAGCATCAGCCAGGTGCGGGCCGCGCGGTAACGGAGCGGACGGCGGCGGAAGAGCCACACCAGGAGGGCGGGGGTCACCAGGTAGTGCAGGGACGCGTACATGAAGTCGGCGGGTATGCCGATCGCGGGCGTCTGGCTGAACAGCCGGTTGAGCGGATGCTCGGCGTTCAGCAGGAAGGCCTTCTCGGCCCGGAGTATCGCGAGGCCGTGGTCCACGGCGGTGGTCACATCACCGCGGGCGAGAAGACGGCCGGCCGAGTACGCGACGTACACCACGAGCAGCAGGAGCAGTTCGGTCCACCAGCGTGGCCTCGGTCGCGGCACGGTGTACGGCATCCGAACGTTTCTCCATCGTGAGTTCCGGTGGCCGACGACCACGGTTCAACCGTACGGTGTAAAGGGCGACGCCTTGTCGGCGGGTCCGACCTAGGTGAGGACGCCGAGATCGTCTTGGAGGTTGCCCCGGGTTCAGGTGGGCGATGATGGGAATCCACCCGCACGTGAACTTCAGGGAGAGCGCTTCATGGCACCGCGCATACTGCTCGCCCGGCACGGTCAGACCGAATGGTCCCTGCTGGGCAAGCACACCGGCAGGACGGACATCCCGCTGATCGAGGAGGGCCGCCGCGGGGCGAAACTGCTCGGCGAACGGCTCCAGCGTTCACCGTGGTCCTCCCTGCCGGACGTCGAGGTCCGCACGAGCCCGCTGTCCCGGGCGTCGGAGACATGCACGCTGGCGGGCTTCGGGGTCAGGGCCACGGAGTGGGACGCGCTGATGGAGTGGGACTACGGGGCGTACGAGGGCCTCACCCCGCCGGAGATCAGGGCGGTCAGCAAGCCGGACTGGTTCATCTGGCGCGACGGTGTCCGGGACGGGGAGACGCTGGCGCAGGTGGGTGCGCGGGCGGACGAGGTGGTGGAATGGGCGCAGTCGGAGGATCGCGACGTCCTGGTCTTCGCCCACGGCCACATCCTGCGCGTCCTGGCGGCACGCTGGCTGGACCTGGACCCGTCCTTCGCGGCCCGCATCCGCCTGGACCCGGCGTCCCTGTCGATCCTGGGCTGGGCGTACGGCGCGCCGGCGCTGGACCACTGGAACGACACGGCACACCTGGAGTCCTGACGGGCGCCCGGTGGCCCTGCGACGTTTTCGCACTGGGTGCTCTGTGCGGGCCGAAAGGTTCATGCGGGCTGCGCCACAGGCCCTGCCTCACCGCACCTGCGGGCCGCCCCGAACCGGCGCCTCTTCCCCTGTGCCCGCACCCCAACGGGACACGCCTCCCCCCGGAGGGGGCGTGCAGGGTCGGCCCCGCAGGGGATCGGCGGTAGGACCCGGGTGATCAATGCAACGTGGCTGTAGGCCGCCGACCCCGAGGAGTCGAGCCCGGAGGGCCCCCGGACCCGACGTCGGACAGGGCCCCGAGGCCCATAACCCCGCCCCCGGAACCGACGCCGGACAGGGGCGCGAGGCCCGTGACCCCCGCCTCTGGGAGGGGGCGTGCAGGGTCGGCCCCGCAGGGGATCGGCGGCAGGACCCGGGTGATCAATGCAACGGGGCTGTAGGCCGCCGACCCCGAGGAGTCGAGCCCGGAGGGCCCCCGGACCCGACGCCGAACAAGGCCCCGAGGCCCATAACCCCGCCCCCGGAACCGACGCCGGACAGGGGCGCGAGGCCCGTGACCCCCGCCTCTGGGAGGGGGCGTGCAGGGTCGGCCCCGCAGGGGATCGGCGGCAGGACCCGGGTGATCAATGCAACGGGGCTGTAGGCCGCCGACCCCGAGGAGTCGAGCCCGGAGGGCCCCCGGACCCGACGCCGAACAAGGCCCCGAGGCTCAGGCACCGGCACCCGCACCCGACGCCGAACAAGGCCCCGAGGCTCAAGCACCGGCACCCGGACCCGACGCCGAACAAGGCCCCGAGGCTCAAGCACCGGCACCCGCACCCGCACCCGGCCCACGCCAACAACCCCCCGAGGCTCAACCGCCCCGCCCGCCCCTA
Source organism: Streptomyces sp. NPDC096193 (assembly GCF_040302905.1). NCBI lineage: Bacteria > Bacillati > Actinomycetota > Actinomycetes > Kitasatosporales > Streptomycetaceae > Streptomyces > Streptomyces sp. NPDC096193. Next base: position 226,652 of record NZ_JBEOSJ010000009.1, read on the forward strand.
CACCCGCACCCCCTCGTACCGCCGCAAAAACGCCCCCACCCCCCGTACCCCCCGATGCCCCCTCAGCGTCCTCGCCGTCGCGGACAGCAGCGCCTGGACGCGCGCCGACTGCACCCCGTCCAGGACATCAAGCGCCTCCTCCGCCGCCGCCGCCGACTCGTCCGGGTTGCCCCCGTGGGCCAGGTCCGTCGCCAGTTCCGCGCGGTACAGCGCGAGGTTGCGGGTGAAGCGGCGGTCCTGGAGCGTCGCCGCACGGCGTGCGTGGCGGATCGCGCGCGGCCAGTCGCCCAGCGTCGCCCAGCACTGCGCCTGCAGCGACTCCAGCTCCGGTTCGCCGAAGAACGACATCCACTCCGGATCCGCCGCTCCCGCTCCCGCTTCCGCCCCCCGGTCGAAGTACGTGTGCGCCCGAGTCAGTGCCTGCTCGCAACCCGCACGGTCCCCCAGCCCCGCCCAGCCCCCCGCCTCCCGCAGCGAGAGCAGCGCCAGCAGCCGCGGCGACGCCAGGTGCCCGGCCGCGCGCAGGCCTGCCTGTGCGGAGCGGACGGCTTCACGGGGCCGGCCCGTATCCCTCGCCAGGAACGACGTGTTGCAGAACGCGTGCGCCTCCAGCGCCGCGTCCCCGGCCACCCGCGCCGTCGCCAGCGCCTCCGCGTAGTGCGACCGCGCGTCGTCGAACCGGCCCGAGTCGTGGGCCAGCCACCCCACGGAGATGGCCAGTTCACCGGCGCCGGAGTGGAGCCGGTCCGTGGTCGAGCGCCGGGCGGCGATCCCCGCGTCGAGCAACGCGTAGGCCGCCCGCAGCGGCTGCGCGGCACGCCGGTACAGGCCGTCCGCGCCGTGCCGGTCGTCGAGCAGCCGGATGTGCCGTACCGCCTCCTCGACGGCTTTGACCTCCGGCTCGCCGACTCTGCGGCGGCCCTGCGAGGGCACGGCCATGGAGCTCAGCCCCAGGGACGCGGCCGCCGCCGTGGCGGTGCCGCTCGTCATGAATGCGCGACGCAGCACGTCGCTCTCCTCGTCGGTGTCGGTGTCGGTGTAAGTCGTGGCGGCGAAGCCGAAGGCCCTTGTGTCCAGAGCCTGTTCGCGCGGCCGGCACCGGGCCCCGCCCCGCACCTGCTCCCGTGCCGCGAACCCCAGGTCCCCCAGGGCGAGACCGGGAAACATATGGAGGAAAACCCGCTCGTACGCGTAGTTGGGGCAACGGATCTCGCCCGCCTCCACGCGCCCGATGTAGCGGGCGTCGCAGGAGACCTGCTCGCCGATCTCCCGCGCCGCCTTGCGTACGGCCGCGGCGAACTCCCCCGGCGATCGCTGCCCACGCAATCGTCGGAAGGCGAGGTTGGGAACTGCCCGTGATGCCTGTGACGACGACGGCATGGCCGAGCCCTCTCTTGGTGCAGCCGTGTTCCGGCGGAGCAAGAACGTACCTGCTGTGACGACCCGTACACACAGGGTTTGCCTACAAAAGGGATAACTCACCCGCGATCTGCCATGAAGTGCCACCCTTTGCGGCGGCGTGCCGCCGTAGCCCTTGACGCGTACGGGCGTTGAACTCCATGGAGGCTCGGTACGTGCTTCCACTCGAGCGAGGAGGCGATCCCCTTGTTGGAGGTCGGCATGGAGACCAGCGCCAACGGCGGCGTCCGGGCGCCTGCGACATCTGCGACGACGGCTCGGCACCTGCCCAGCCCGGACGCCAGCCCCCCGGCGGGCGGCGACGGCCCGGACGGCGGCTGCGACCTGGTGACGGTCCCGGCACGCCAGGGCCTGGAGGCGGTCGACATCCTGCGCCGCACCGCGGCCCCGGCCGTCGGGCCGGTGCTCCACGACGGTGAGTGCGGCACGCTCGGCTTTCTGGTTCCGCCGGGCACGGCCGACGGCTGGGACATGCCGGGCAGCGCGTGCACGCAGACGGCCGGCCGGGGGCTGCGAATCCCCGCCGAACCTCCGGTGCGCGGCAGCGGCTGGCTGCTGCCGCCGGGTGACGCGGACGAGGTCACGGACCCGGAGGTGCTGCGCGAGGCGCTGGGCGAGGCGGCCCGGCTGATCGAAGCGGCGGACAGTCGCCGGTAGCGGGCCCCGCGGAAGCCCTCCGCACCCCGCACCCCGCACGCCCTCGCCGACAACCGACCGCAAGCCGCACCGCACCGCACCGCACCGCAAGCCGCATCGCAAGCGCCACTGCACAGCAGGCATCACCACCCCAGGCGCCACCGCGACCGCAGGCGCCGACCTCCCGGCGGGCCCCGATAATGGAGGGATGGCGAAGAGCAGGCGGAACAGGGGCGGGGGCGGTGCCGGCAGCCCCGAGCCCGTCGTCGCGCAGGTCGACGGCGGACTCGCGGAGCTGATACCAGACCGCGAGCGTCCGCGTGCCTGGTCGCTGCTCATCGACGGCGCGCCCCAGTCGCACGTGGACCTCGACGATCCGGCGCACCTGTCCTTCGAGTACCAGCGCCGCCTCGGCCATGTCGTCGATCTCGTGGCGCCCCCGGGCCGGCCCCTTCAGGTCGTCCACCTGGGCGGCGGGGCCTTCACGCTCGCCCGCTATGTCGCGGCGACCCGCCCCCGTTCCACCCAGCAGGTGGTGGAGCTCGACGGACCCCTGGTGCAACTGGTGCGCTCACACCTGCCGTTGGAGCCCAGCGCCCGGATACGCGTACGGTCCGGCGACGCCCGCGCCGGGCTCGCCAAGGTGCCGGACGGCTGGGCGGATCTGGTCATCGCGGATGTGTTCGGCGGCGCCCGCACCCCCGCGCATCTGACCAGTACGGAGTTCCTCGCCGATGTCCGCCGTGTCCTGCGGCCCGGCGGGCACTACGCGGCGAACCTCGCCGACGGTCCACCCCTCGCGCACCTGCGAGCCCAGGTCGCCACCGCCGCGGGCCTGTTCCCCGAACTGGCGCTCGCCGCCGACCCGACGGTCTTCCGCGGCCGCCGGTTCGGCAACGCCGTACTGCTGGCCTCGGACGTCCCCTTGCCCGTCGCCGAGTTCACCCGCCGCGTCGCGAGCGACCCGCATCCCGGCCGGGTCGCCCACGGCAAGGAACTCGTGGACTTCACGGGAGGCGCGGCCGCGGTCACCGACGCGAGCGCGAAGCCCTCCCCGGCGCCTCCGCCCGCCGTCTTCCGCTGAGCGCGAGGCGGGTGGCGGCGCGATCCGCGGCGAAGCGGGCGCGGGCGAACCGGTCGACCGCGGCAACCATCGCACCGCGCTCAGCGCTTGTCGAACTCCACCATCGGCGGATGGCCGTTCCAGGTGCAGAACACCGACGACTCCCGCCCGTCCTTGGTGAACGTCACCCGGATCCATTCCGGTTGCTTCCACACCTGCATCTGCCAGCCCGCGTCGGGCGTCGCCGACGCCAGCTCCGCGTAGGTGTCGCGGATGTCGAACACCACCCGGCCGCCGTCGACCGTGTAGCCCTTCACGCTGCCCGCCGGGGCGGACTGCTGCGGCGGTGAAGCGGACGGGGGCGCTTCGGACTTCTCGGGCTTTTCCGCCGACGGCGTGGTCGACGGACTCCGCTTCCGCTCCTTCGGCGGGCTGGGACTCGTGGTCCGTGCGGGCGGCTGCTCCGTCGGCGAGGCCTGCGGCTTCGAGCCCTGCGTGGTCGCGGTGTCCGCGCTGATCGGCAGCGCGAGCGGCCGGTCGTACGCGGTCCCGGACATCACCGTGTGGACGCCCCACCACGACAGCGTGACCGCCGCCCCGGTGGACAGCGACCACGCCATGGCATGTACAAGTCCTCTACGCATCGTTGCCCATACTGCACCACGCGCCCCACCCGTGTCCCGGAGAGGACCGAGCCGTTCCGGATCGTGAGCGAGCTGCTCCGGATGGCGACCGCGGTACTCCGTATGGCGTACGGTGCCGCCCATGGCAAGTGTGCTCGTGGTCGAGGACGACCAGTTCGTGCGCTCCGCCCTCATCCGGCACTTGACCGAGGCCTCCCACACCGTACGGAGCGTCGGCACGGCCCTGGAGGCGCTGCGCGAGGTGGCCCATTTCCGCTTCGACGTGGTCATTCTCGACCTCGGTCTGCCCGACCTGGACGGGGCCGAGGCGCTGAAGATGCTGCGCGGCATCACCGACGTACCGGTGATCATCGCGACCGCGCGGGACGACGAGACCGAGATCGTCCGGCTGCTCAACGACGGCGCCGACGACTACCTCATCAAGCCTTTCTCCGTGGAGCACCTGTCCGCGCGGATGGCCGCCGTGCTGCGCCGCTCGCGGGTCGCCGCCGGGGACGTACCGCCTTCGCGCGTGATCCAGGTCGGCGGGCTGTCCATCGACCCGCTGCGCCGCCAGGCCGAGCTGGACGGCGCCGCACTGGACCTGACCCGCCGGGAGTTCGACCTGCTGGCCTTTCTGGCCGGCCGCCCCGGAGTCGTCGTCCCGCGCAAGGAACTCCTGGCCGAGGTCTGGCAACAGAGCTACGGCGACGACCAGACCATCGACGTCCATCTGAGCTGGCTGCGGCGCAAGCTCGGTGAGACCGCGGCACGGCCCCGCTATCTGCACACGCTGCGGGGTGTCGGAGTGAAGCTGGAACCGCCGAACGGACATGAGCGATGAGATGGGCACTCGTCAAGGTCTCGCTGGCCGTCACGGCGATGGTCGTGGTGGCCTTCGCCGTACCGCTCGGGCTCGTCATCAAGGAGATGGCCAGCGACCGCGCCTTCTCCAACGCCGAGCGCCAGGCCGCCGCCATCGGCCCCACCCTCTCCATCACCGCCGAGCGTGACCCGCTGGAGCGGGCCGTGATGTCGACCCAGGCCGGCGCGGCGGGCCGGATGGCCGTGCACGTCCCGGCCTCCGGTGAACCCGGCAGCGTGCCCGTCGACATCGGCATCCGCCGGGCCGCGACGGCCGATCTCGCCACCACCCAGCGGCTCGGCCGCGCCTCCGTCACCGAAGTACGCGGCGGCTCCGCCCTGTTGCAGCCCACCGCCATCGGCACCGGCCAGATCGCGGTCGTCGAGGTGTTCGTGCCCGAGGACGAGGTCTCCAACGGCGTCGGCACCGCCTGGCTGGTCCTCGGCGGCGTCGGCATCGCCCTGATCATCGGTTCGGTCGCGGTCGCCGACCGGCTCGGCAGCCGTATGGTGACGCCCGCGCAGCGGCTCGCGGGCGCGGCCCACGACCTCGGCGAGGGGAGGCTGGGGGCCAGGGTCCCCGAGGAGGGCCCGACCGAACTGCGGTCGGCCGCGATCGCGTTCAACGCCATGGCCGACCAGGTCGTCCAGCTCCTCGCCAACGAGCGGGAGCTCGCGGCCGATCTCTCGCACCGGCTGCGCACCCCGCTGACGGTGCTGCGCCTCAACGCGGCCTCGCTGGGCGAGGGCCCGGCGGCCGAGCAGACCAGGACCGCCGTCGAGCAGCTGGAGCGGGAGGTCGACACGATCATCCGCACCGCGCGCGAGGCCAAACCGCAGACCGTCGCCAACGGGCCGGGAGCCGGCTGCGACGTCTCCGAAGTCGTCCGCGAACGCATGGACTTCTGGTCGGCGCTGGCGGAGGACGAGGGCCGCAAGGTGCGGGTCGCGGGCGTCGACCGTCCCGTACGCATCCCGGTCGCCCGTCCCGAACTGGCCGCCGCCCTCGACGCGTTGCTCGGCAACGTCTTCCGGCACACCCCCGAGGGCACGGCCTTCTCCGTCGATGTGCACAACGGCGACGACGCCGTCATCGTGCTCGTCTCCGACGCCGGGGCGGGCATCACCGACCCGGAGGCCGCGATGGCCCGGGGCAACAGCGGCGGCCGGGACGGCTCGACGGGCCTCGGCCTCGACATCGTGCGCAGGGTCGCCGAGTCGACAGGCGGGGACGTACGGATAGGCAGCTCGGTGCTCGGCGGCACGGAGGTGCGGCTGTGGCTCGGGCTCGGCCCCCGCCAGGGCGCCCAGGGCGAGCGCCGCAGGGGCCACCGCGGCACCGAACGGCGGCGCAGGCGGGGCCTTTCCCGCTCGCACTCCCGGGTCGGCGGCCCCGACCATTAATCGGTTCCGATGCCTTCCTTAACGGCGCCATAAGAAGGTCGGACCCCGCCCAGAACCGGTCAATTGTCCGTTCCGGTATCGCTAGCGTGCTGCCACACCCCCCACTTCCGTAAGACAGAGGCAGGCACGCAATGGGCAGTAGTACGCACCGGCGCACGGCGAGCGGCAGGACCAAGGCAGCCGGCGCGCTCGTCGCGGCCGCGGTCGCCGGCGGCGCCGCGTTCGCTCTGACGGGCACGGCCCAGGCCGCCGCGGTCGGCGCCGCGTACACCAAGACCAGCTCCTGGACGGGCGGCTACACCGGTCAGTACGTCATCACCAATGACACCGACAAGGCCCAGTCCGGCTGGACGCTCGAATTCGACCTCCCCGCCGGGACCACGGTGAGCTCCCTGTGGAACGGCGAGCACAGCGTCGACGGGCGGCACGTCACCGTGAAGCCCTCCGCCTGGAACAAGGAACTCGCCCCCGGCAAGACGGTGACCGTCGGCTTCGTCACCTCCGCGAGCGGCACGTCCACGGCCGCCGACCCGACGGCCTGTCGCATCAACAATGCCCCCTGCTCCCTCGACACCGGCGCCACCCCCCAGCCGAGCGGCCGGCCCACCGAGCAGCCGAAGCCCACCCCCACGGCCACCGAGCCGGCGACCCCGACCCCCACCAAGACGGCGACGCCCACCCCGACGCCCAGCGAGACCTCCGACGGCGGCACCAGGGCGAGCGCGGGCTACGCCCCGTACATCGACACCTCGCTCTTCCCGTCGTACGACATGCTCGACACGGTCACCCGGACCGGAGTCAAGGAGTTCAACCTCGCCTTCATCACCTCCGGCGGCGGCTGCGCCCCACTGTGGGGCGGAGTCACCGACCTCACCAGCAACGCCGTCGCGAACCAGATAGGCGCCCTGCGCGCCAAGGGCGGTGACGTACGGGTCTCCTTCGGCGGCGCCGCGGGCTCCGAACTGGGCCTGAACTGCTCCTCGGCGGACGAGCTGGCGAAGGCGTACGGCAAGGTCGTCGACGCCTACAAGCTCACCAAGGTCGACTTCGACATCGAGGGCGCGGCCCTGCCGGACAGCGCGGCCAACACCCGCCGCTCGCAGGCGATCACCCAGCTCCAGAAGGCGCACCCGGGACTGGACGTCTCCTTCACCCTGCCGGTCATGCCCGAGGGTCTGACCCAGCCGGGCGTGGACCTGCTCGCCGACGCCAAGAAGAACGGCGTGAAGATCTCGGCCGTGAACATCATGGCAATGGACTACGGACCGGCCTACAGCGGTGACATGGGCGAGTACGCGATCCAGGCCGCGACCGCGACCCAGGCTCAGATCAAGGGTGTCCTCGGGCTCTCCGACGCGGCTGCCTGGAAGGCCGTCGCCGTGACCCCGATGATCGGTGTCAACGACGTCGTGACCGAGATCTTCACGGTCGAGGACGCGACGCAGCTGGTCGAGTTCGCGAAGTCCAAGGACATGGGCTGGCTGTCGATGTGGTCCTCGACCCGTGACAAGCAGTGCCCCGGCGGTGAGAAGCCGGCCGCCGACGCGACCTGCAGCTCGATCCTCCAGCAGCCGCTGGCCTTCACGAAGGCGTTCGCCGCCTACAAGTGAGCCGCCCTTCCCCCCGCCCACGTCCCGGCCGGACACCCCCCACCCGGCCGGGACGTGCCTTGTCTCCGGGGCAGGAGGTCGGCGCGGCGGCCGAGGACGGCGACGGCGCGCTCGAAGGCCGGGGTCCTCGACCCCGGGTGAACTCCGCCTCGGTGAAGACGGGTTCGGCGAGACGCGGCGGGATGCCCGCCGCGTACGGTCAGGCCGGGGACGCCCCCGGCAGCGCCCCCGTCCGCGCCACCTCCGCGTACCAGCGCGCGCTCGACTTGGGCGTACGGACCTGGGTCTCGTAGTCCACGTACACCGCGCCGAAGCGCTTGCTGTAGCCGTAGGACCACTCGAAGTTGTCCAGCAGGGACCAGAGGAAGTAGCCGCGCACATCGGCTCCGTCGGCGATCGCCCGGTGCACCGCCGCGAGGTGGCCGTGCAGATAGGCGATACGTTCGGGGTCGTGGACCGTGCCGTCGGCGGCCGGCTTGTCGTCGCAGGCGGCTCCGTTCTCGGTGATCATCAACGGCACGCCCGACGCCTTGTGCGTATAGGTCATCAGCAGGTCGTACAGTCCCGTCGGGTCGATGGACCAGCCCATCTCGGTGCGTTCGCCGGGCGGTTGGTGGAAGGCGACGGCGTCGGCGCCCGGCCAGGGGGAGTGCTCGCTCGCACCGTGGCCGTCGTTGCGCTCGGCGGTGCCGCCGTCGGTGGCCGACACCAGCGCCGGGGCGTAGTAGTTCAGTCCCAGCCAGTCCAGGGGCTGCCGGATCGCCGTGGTGTCGCCGTCGTGGACGAAGGACCAGTCGGTGAGCCGCGCCGTGTCCGCGACAAGGTCCTCCGGGTAGGAGCCCCGGAGCAGCGGATCGGCGAACACCCGGTTCGCCAGCGCGTCGATGCGGCGCGCCGCGTCCAGGTCCTCGGGGCGCCGGCTCAGCGGCCGGACGACGCTCGGATTGAGGCTGATGGAGAGCTGCGCGTCGGCGGGCAGAGAGGAGCGCAGCGCCTGGGCGGCGAGGCCATGGCCCAGGTTGAGATGGTGCGCGGCCCGCAGGGCGGCCACCGGATCGGTGCGGCCGGGGGCGTGCACACCGGAGCCGTAACCCAGAAAGGCGCTGCACCAGGGCTCGTTGAGGGTGGTCCACAGATCCACCCGGTCACCGAGCGCCCCGGCCACGATCCCGGCGTAATCGGCGAACCGGTACGCCGTCTCCCGCTCGGGCCAGCCGCCCGCCGACTCCAGCTCCTGGGGAAGATCCCAGTGGTAGAGCGTGAGCACCGGACGGATGCCGTGGTCGAGCAGATCGTCGACGAGAGCGCGGTAGAAGTCGAGGCCCCGCTGGACGGCGGGGCCGCGGCCGGTGGGCTGCACACGCGGCCAGGAGACCGAGAAGCGGTAGGCGCCCACCCCCAGGTCCGCCATCAGCCGCACGTCCTCGGCACGGCGGTGGAAGTGGTCCGTGGCGATGTCGCCGGTGTCCCCGTTCTCGGTCCGGCCCGGCGTGTGACTGAAGGTGTCCCAGATCGACGCCGTACGGCCGCCCTCACGCACGGCGCCCTCGATCTGGTACGCGGCGGTCGCGGTGCCCCACAGGAATCCGGGCGGAAAGCTGACGGACATGGATGAGCTCCCAACATGGATGGAGGAACGGGAGGACGGCAGAAGGGGAACGGCGGGGCCCTGCCCGGCTTCAGCCCGTGACGCTTCAGCCCCTGACGCTTCAGGCCTGGCTCAGCCCTTGACGGCGCCCTGCATGATGCCGCCGACGATGTGCTTGCCGAAGACGACGAAGGCGATGAGCAGCGGCAGCGTGCCCAGCAGCGCGCCCGCCATGATCACCGACTGGTCGGGGATGTAGCCGCGGCCGAGCCCGGTCAGGGCGACCTGCACGGTCGGACTGCCGTTCTGGGTCAGCGCGATGATCGGCCAGAAGAAGTCGTTCCAGGCCATCACGAAGGTGAGCATCCCCAGCACCGCCATCGCCGGCCGCGCCGCCGGGAAGACGATGTGCCACACCACACGCCAGCTGTTCGCACCGTCCACCCGGGCCGCCTCGATCAGCTCGGTGGGCAGCGCCTCCACGAGGTACTGGCGCATGAAGAACACCCCGAAGGCGCTCACCAGCGTGGGCAGGATGACGGACTGCAACTGGTCGGTCCAGGACAGTTCGGCGATGAGCATGTACAGCGGTACGACGCTGAGCTGCGGCGGCACCATCATCGTGCCGATCACCAGCAGCAGCAGGAAGTTCTTGAACCGGAACCGCAGTTTGGCGAAGGCGAAGCCGGCGAGGGTGGAGAAGAGCACCGTCCCCGCGGCGATCGAGCCCGCGACGATGGTGGTGTTGAGCAGAGCCGCGCCCATGTTGGCGTCGGTCCAGGCGATCTCCAGGTTCTTGAAGAGATTGCCGCCGAACCAGAAGGGCGGGGGAGTCTGCGCGAGACGGGAGTTGTTCCTGGACGCCGCCACCGCCGTCCACACCAGTGGGAACAGCGAACCGATGGTGAAGACGATCAGGACGGCATGGGTGATCCGGCCGCCGTGGAACTGGCGTCCGGCACGCTTGGCGCTCAGCGGATTCGTCATGGCCGTCCCCTCACGCACTCTTGCTCAGACGCCGGGCGAGCAGCCAGTTGACCGCGCCGATCACCAGCAGGATCAGGAACATCGCCCAGGCGATCGCCGAGGCGCGGCCCAGATGAAGGTTCACCCAGCCCTGCTCGTACAGATACAGGCCGAGGGTCTGGAACTGGTGGTCGGCGCCGCCGGTCGCGCCCGCACCGCCGTTGAACAGCAACGGCTCGCCGAACAGCTGCGTCGCGCCGATCGTCGAGACCACACAGGTGAACAGGATCGTCGGCCGCAGCGAGGGGACCGTGACATGGAGGAACTGCTGCCAGCGCGAGGCCCCGTCCAGTGCCGCCGACTCGTACAGGTCGTTCGGGATGGCCTGCATCGCGGCCAGATAGATCAGTGCGTTGTACCCGGTCCAGCGCCAGATCACGATGGTGGACACGGCGAGCTGCGAGGTCCACCGGCCGTTCTGCCAGTCGATGTGGTCGAAACCCACCATCCCCAGCGCCCAGTTGATCATTCCGTAGTCGCGCCCGAAGAGCAGCACGAAGACGAGGGTGGCCGCGGCGACCGAGGTCGCGTACGGCGTCAGCGCCGCCACCCGGAAGAACATCGATCCGCGCAGCCGGTAGTTGAGCAGATGCGCGATGCCGAGAGCGATCAGCAGCTGGGGAACCGTGGAGATCAGCCCGATCGTGACGGTGTTCTGGAGCGCGTTCCAGAAGAACTCGTCCTCCAGCAGCCGCGAGAAGTTCCGCAGCCCCACCCACTCCATGTCGGTGGGCGCCGTCAGCTCGACCCGGTGCAGCGAGGCCCAGCCGGTGTAGAGGAGCGGGAAGAGCCCGAAGGCCAGGAAGAAGAGGAAGAACGGCGCGACGAAGGCGTACGGGCTCCACCGCACGTCCTGCCGGTAACGGCGGCTGCGCCGTGCCCGCCGTCGCTCGTCGTGCCCCGCCTTCCCGGGCGGGCGCCGGGCCGCGCCCTCCTCCCCCAGGGAGGGCGCGGCGGCCGGTGCGTCACTTGCCATACCGGTCACTGGTCCAGCGCGTTGTCGATCGCCTTGACGGCCGCGTCCCAGCCCTGCTGCGAGGAACGGCCCTTCTGGTCGACCTGGAGCATCCCGATGTCGGCCAGGTTCTGCGCGATGATCAGGTCCTTCGGTCCGAGGATCTGGACCGGCACACCCTTGGCGGCCTTCGAGAAGATCTGCCCGATGGGCGCGTTGCCGAAGTAGGCGTGCTCGGCGCCCGCGACCTCCGGCAGGGAGTACGCCGCCTGGGCGCTCGGGAAGCTGCCGCGCTTGGCGAACAGCTTCGCCTGCTGCGCCGGGGCGGTCAGCCAGGCCGCGAGCTCGGCGGCCTCCTCGGTGTTCTTCCCCGCCGAGGGGACGGTGAGGAAGGAGCCGCCCCAGTTGCTGGGCCTCGGCGCCGCGGCCACGTCCCACTTGTCCTTGCCCGCGGCTCCCGCCTTGTCCTGGATGTAGCCGAGCATCCAGGCCGGGCAGGACACGGTCGCGAAGGTGCCGTTCGCGTAGCCCTGGTCCCAGGCGGGGGTGAACTGCTGGAGTTTGCCGGTCAGTCCGGCGGAGGCGAACTCCGCCGCGATGTCCCAGGCCTCCTTCACGGCCGGGTTCGTCTTGTAGACGATCTTGCCGTCCTGGTCGTAGAAACGGTTCTCGTTGCTGCCGGTGATCGCCGCCATCACCCCGGAGGCGGAGTCGACGAAGGAGGTGCCCTTGGGCGCCTTGGCTTTGAACTGCTTGCCTGCGGCCAGGTACTTGTTCCAGTCGCCCGCCCACAGCTTGCCGACCGCCTCACGGTCGCTGGGCAGTCCGGCCTTGGCGAAGAGGTCCTTGCGGTAGCAGATGCCCTGCGGGCCTATGTCGGTGCCGAGGCCGATCGTCTTGCCGTCCTTGGTCGCCTGCTCCCACTTCCAGGGCAGGAAGGCGTCCTTCTGCACGCCCGCCGTCTTGCCCAGGTCGACCAGCTTGCCGGACTGCGTCGCGGTGATCTCGGCGATGTTGTTGACCTCGACCGCCTGGATGTCGGCCAGTCCGCTGCCGCTGCCGAGGTGGGTGAGCAGCTGTGGGTAGTAGTTCTCGTTCCGCTCGATCGACGTCTGCTTGATGACGATGTTCTTGTTGAGCTTCATGTACTCGTCGTAGAGCCCGGCCTCCTTGAGACCGAAGGCGCCGAAGACCCCGACCGTCAGTGTCGTCCTGCCCTTGCCCCCACCGCCGTCGTCGGACGAGCTGCCGGCGGGATCGTCGCTGTCCTCGGCACAGCCGGCCAACAGACCGGCCCCGAGCGCGGCGACGACCGCGAGGATGACTGCCCTGCGCATTGCGTCCTCCTTGTGCCCCGAGGCGCCGGGCCCGCCGGCCAACGGGCCTGCGAAGCAGACCCGTTGATGCCGAGCGGCCCGGGCGGGGAAGGTGCGGGTTGTGTATGAGTCCGGTACGGTGGGAGCGCTCCCATGCGTGATGTGTTGAAGGGTCGCGGCTCCCTGAGGGGGTGTCAAGACACCCGACCCGTTATGTTTTCGGACCAGGAAGCCCTGGGGAGGCGGACATGGTGTCTCGGATGATCCGTACGCGGAACGGCGGGCGGGGCACCGGCCGGCCCACGCTCGAAGAGGTCGCGGCTCGTGCCGGAGTGGGACGGGGCACGGTCTCCCGGGTGATCAACGGTTCGCCCCGGGTCAGCGAGACCACCCGGGCCGCCGTCGAGGCCGCCGTCGCCGAGCTGGGCTATGTGCCCAACCGCGCGGCCCGCGCCCTGGCCGCCAATCGCACCGACTCCATCGCCCTGGTCGTCCCCGAGCCCGAGGCCCGGTTCTTCGCCGAGCCGTACTTCTCCGACATGGTGCGCGGGGTGGGGGCGGCGCTCGCCGAGACCGAGATGCAGCTGCTGCTGACGCTCGCCGCGGGCGACCGCGAACGCCGCCGGCTCGCGCAGTATCTGGCCGCCCACCGGGTCGACGGCGTCCTGCTGGTCTCCGTGCACGCCGACGACCCGATCCCCGACATGCTGGCGCAGCTCTCCATGCCGGCCGTGATCAGCGGCCGGCGGTCGGCCGAGGAGACGCTGGCCGCGGTGGACTCCGACAACTTCGGCGGCGCCCACACCGCCGTGACGCATCTGGCCGGCCGCGGCCGCCGCCGGATCGCGACGATCACCGGCCGCCTGGACGTGTACGGAGCCCAGTGCCGCCAGGCGGGCTACCGCGCGGCACTGGAGGCGGCCGGCCTGGCGCCGGATCCGGGTCTGACGGCACCGGCCGACTTCACCGAGGAGGGCGGCCGCCGTGCCATGGCGGAGCTGCTGCGGCGCTGCCCCGGCCTGGACGCGGTCTTCGCGGCCTCCGACGTGATGGCGGCGGGCGCTCGGCAGGTGCTGCGGGAGGCGGGCCGCCGCGTACCCGACGACGTGGCGCTGGTGGGCTTCGACGACTCGGCCGTGGCGCGCCACATGGACCCGCCGCTGACCAGCGTGCGCCAGCCGATCGAGGAGATGGGCCGCACGATGGCCGAGCTGCTGCTCCAGGAGATCACCGGCAGGACGGGCCAGTGTCCGCAGGTCGTGCTTCCCACGGAGCTGATCGTGCGCGACTCGTCGTAGGCGCGGTCCGGGAGCGGCCGGGGACCCGGCGGTGGACGCGGAAACGATCAAGGCCCCGGTCCGAGGACCGGGGCCTTGATCGAGAAGGGTGAGTAACGGGACTCGAACCCGCGACATCCTGGACCACAACCAGGTGCTCTACCATCTGAGCTATACCCACCACGACCGGTCTTTCCGACCGGCCGAGAAAAAGTGTACAGGGTCCGGCAGGGTGCTCGCGCCCGGGTTGTTGCGCCGTGTGGCGGCGCTCACCCGGGGCTCGCTTCCCTTCTACTCCGCAGGCAGGACGTACTTCGCGGCGATCGTCTTCGCCGTGTCGGAGTCCGGTCCGGGCTGCGGCACGAAGACCGCCTCCCGGTAGTAGCGCAGCTCCGCGATGGATTCACGGATGTCGGCCAGTGCCCGGTGGTTGCCGTTCTTCTCCGGACTGTTGAAGTACGCCCTCGGGTACCAGCGGCGCGCCAGCTCCTTGACCGAGGACACATCGACGATCCGGTAGTGCAGGTACTGCTCCACCGCCGGCATGTCGCGCAGCAGGAAGCCGCGGTCCGTACCGACCGAGTTGCCGCACAGAGGGGCCTTGCCGGGCTCCTTCACATGCCCCCGGACATACGCCAGGACCTGCTCCTCGGCGTCTGCGAGCGTGGTGCCGCCCGCGAGCTCGTCGAGGAGACCCGAGGCGGTGTGCATCTGGCGCACCACCTCGGGCATCGTCTCCAGCGCGGCGTCCGGAGGGCGGATCACGATGTCCACCCCGTCGCCGAGCACGTTCAGTTCCGAGTCGGTGACCAGTGCGGCCACCTCGATGAGTGCGTCATCCGTCAACGAGAGCCCGGTCATCTCGCAGTCGATCCACACCATGCGATCGTTCATGCGTCCTACCTTATGGCGCGCTCCGCTGGCCGGGCAGGCTCGGGCGGCCGTGGCCCCCCGCGTACGCCTCCGACGGCGGCTTGCCCAGCTCCGGGGGCGCGGGCGAGGTGGCGCTGGGACCGGAGGGCCCCGTCGCCGCTGCCGCACGCCTGGCCTGGGCGGGAACGACCGACTCCACCATCGACGGCGGTGGCGGGGGCTCGCTCTGCGGCCGGCGCACCCGGTAGGCGGCCCGGTACGCGGCCGGGGACGAACCCAGCTGCCGCCGGAAGTGGCCGCGCAGTGCGACGGGGGAGCGGAAGCCGCAGCGGCCCGCCACCTCGTCGACCGAGTAGTCGGACGTCTCCAGCAGCCGCTGCGCCTGGAGCACCCGCTGGGTGATCAGCCACTGCAGCGGCGCGCTGCCGGTCAGTGAACGGAATCGCCGGTCGAACGTGCGCCTGCTCATGTACGCCCGGGCTGCCAGTGTCTCCACGTCGAACTGCTCATGGAGATGCTCCAGCGCCCACGAGACGACCTCGGCCAGCGGGTCCGACCCGATTTCCTCAGGTAAAGACCTGTCCAGATAGCGTTCCTGCCCGCCGCTGCGCCGTGGTGGCACCACCAGGCGGCGGGCCAGGGCTCCGGCCGCCTCGGTGCCGTGGTCGGTGCGCACGATGTGCAGGCAGAGATCGATTCCGGCCGCCGTGCCCGCGGAGGTGAGCACATCGCCGTCGTCGACGAAGAGCTCGCGCGGATCCACATGGACGGACGGATACCGTTTCGCCAGCGTCGGCGCGTACATCCAGTGCGTGGTCGCCGGACGGCCGTCGAGCAGACCGGCCGCGGCCAGGACGAACGCACCGGTGCACAGTCCGACGATGCGGGCTCCCTCCTCATGCGCGCGGCGCAGCGCGTCGAGCGCCTCCGGCGGCGGCGGTGAGGTGATCGACCGCCAGGCCGGTACGACGACGGTTCCTGCTCTGCCGATGGCTTCCAAGCCGTACGGTGCGGTCAGTTCGAGCCCGCCGGTGGTCCGCAGCGGGCCCTCCTCGCCTGCGCAGACGAGCAGTCGATAGCGAGGAACTCCGGCGTCCTGACGGTCAATTCCGAACACCGAGAGTGGGATGGAACTTTCAAAGATGGGGCCACCGCTGAACAGCAGTACCGCGACGACCTCCCGGCGCCGGCGCCCGGAGAGCTTTCGTGCTGCCTCCGGCGCGGCGGAGTCCTGACTCATGACGCTAAGCCCCCCTCGGTGTTCGCGTCTCCCCGTTCTTTTCGGGCCTTTCGCTCCTGCACGTTTCCCCTCGGTTTTGCACGAGTCCCGAGCCTTCGATACTCATGATCGAATCTACTGTGTCCCGTGGCGCCGACGTGACAAGTTCCCCATGCCCCGCTATGTCGACATGGCAACTTGGCGCGAAGCATTCGATCACGAAGCGTTCCACTCGACGGCCGTCCAGGGAAGTGCGCCTCACGCGCATGGCCCGTCCCCGTAGGGTGCAAGCGCCGCGAATGGTCCTTTCTTGCCTGGTGGCAAGGGGGTTGGCAGGCCATTTCCCCAAGGAAGGGCCACTGGCGTGAAGTTGGCTGAAATCATACGGGTGTGAGCGTGCGAACGGGTCAGTCTTCGGGCGCACAACCTCCGCCGTGACGAGCGCCCCGGTGCGCCCCCGCAGCCGGCCGGCCGCGCCGCGGAGGGGCCGGCGCCGGGCTCTCGGCGCGGGCCCGTGCCGCGCTCCGCTCGGAGTGCCGCAGGAGGATCCGGCAGGCCGCGGTGACGGCGGCGAGGCCGAGGGCGGCCGCGGCGGCCCCGCCGACGGACGTTCCGTAGACGACGAGGACGACGGGGACGATAAGGCAGCTGAAGGCGGCCCAGCGGACCACGTCGCTCGCCGACTCGGACGAGGGGTGCGGAGCGCGGGCGGACGGGGCGGACGGGCGTGTGGGCACGGAAGCTCCCTCGAGGCTGCGGGGGGTGACCGCGGTGCCAACGAGGAACGAACCATTCCGGTCACTGTGGCACCCGGTGCCCGGCCGTCGGCCGAGCGGCGACCGCGGCCCCGGATCCGGCACCGGGGACCTGTCGGCGGACCTGTTTGACCGCCCGGCGGCGCCGGCCCGTCCGGACGGCTGTAGACACCAAGCGGCATTGCCATACGCGGCGGCCTCGGGCATGCTCCCTGGAACGCCCGATTGGGGCGGCAGGGCCTGGGCAGGAGAGGAGTGTCGCCGTACCCTTGGGGGTATGGGCCAGGGAAGATGATTCCCGGACACAGCTCCGTTGCCATGTCGTTCCCTCCCGATGAGGACCTTCTTCGCCGAGACACCGATGGCCGGTCACGAAATCCCCGAACCCGCGGACCGCAAGCAGGTAGCCGACCCCTCGTCGGATCTGCAAGCGGCGGAACAGTCACGCCATGCCTGCGATCCGGCCTTCCGGCACGGAGTCGTCGTCGGCTTCGACGGATCGACCTCCAGTGAGCGCGCGCTCGCCTATGCGATCGGCATGGCCCGGCGCTCGGGCTCCGGGCTGATCATCGTCCATGTGGCGAACCGCCTGCCGACCACCGTCTGGGCCGGCTGCGAGCCCCCGGTCTTCGTGGACGTCCCCGATCACCGCACCGAGGTCCTCGGTCTGGAGCTGGCCTGCGCCGACTACCTCACCGAGGTTCCGTGGATCCTCGTCGAGCGCGGCGGCGACATCTGCCATGAACTGGAGGAGGTCGGCCGGGAGTACTCGGCCGACGCCATCGTCGTCGGTTCCACCCACGGGATCGTCGGCCGCATCTTCGGTTCGGTGGCCGGACGGCTCGCACGGCGTGCGCAGCGCCCCGTCATCGTCATCCCGTAACGAACGTCCGCCCCGCGCCTTCCTTCTACCGGTGACGCCGGGTCAATTCGCCCTGCCTGTACGGAAACTACCCGTGCGTAGAGGTGGATTGTGCGCTTGTGAAGGGTATCTCTCGGTCGCTGGGTAGCAGCACAACTGCACATGGACACGAAGGGAGCCCGCCGTGGACAACGTCGTTCCCGCGGGAAGCACTGCCACCTCCTCGACCTCGACCTCGACTCTCGGTCATCTCGCCCTCGGACTGACCCTGTTGGCTTTCGGCGTCGGCCACACCGGCGTGATCGACAATGTGACGGCGGCCGACGCCTCGGCCGTCGCGACCTGGGTGGGCGGTGTCGCCCTCTTCATCGCCGGACTGCTGGAGTTCCGCGCGGGGAGCGCCGGTACCGGCACCGCGTTCGCCGGACTCGGCGCCTTCTGGTTCACCTGGGGCACCGGCGTCGGCACCGAGGTGTCGGCGCAGGCGGCGGGCCTGTTCCTGCTGTTGTGGGCGCTGTTGGCGCTGACCCTCACCGTCGCGTCCGCGAGCAGCGGACTCCTCGTCCAGGGTGTCTACGGGCTGCTCACGGTCACGCTGCTGCTGCTCGGCATCGCGTCGTTTGCCGAGAGCGGCGGGCTCGCCAAGGCGGGCGGCTGGGTCGGCGCGGTGGCGGGCCTCGCGGCCTGGTACGGCGCGACGGCCGCGCTCGCCAAGTGGCCGGCCTTCTCGGGACGCGCTGCCGGCCGGGGAGTGACGGCCACCGGCTGAGGCCGCGCAGGCCGGCGTCAGGGCAGCGCCGGCTGACGAAAGAGCGGTCCCCCCGCGCAGTGACTGCGCGGGGGGACCGCCTGTGTCCGGGGCCGGACGGCGCCGGGGCAGGGGGAGCCGGGCGGGGCCGCTCCCGACTGCCCGACTACTCGACCGTGACGGACTTCGCCAGGTTGCGCGGCTTGTCGATGTCCCGGCCCATGGCCAGCGCCGTGTGGTACGCGAAGAGCTGGAGCGGGATGCCCATCAGGATCGGGTCCAGCTCGTTTTCGTTCTTCGGCACGATGATCGTGTGGTCGGCCTTCTCCTGCTCGCGGTGGGCCACGGCGAGGATCCTGCCGCTGCGGGCCTTGATCTCCTCCAGGGCCGCGCGGTTCTTCTCCAGCAGTTCGTCGTCGGGGACGATCGCGACCGTCGGCAGCGCGGGCTCGATGAGCGCCAGCGGGCCGTGCTTGAGCTCGGAGGCCGGGTAGGCCTCGGCGTGGATGTAGGAGATCTCCTTGAGCTTCAGCGAGGCCTCGAGCGCCACCGGGTAGCCGCGCACCCGGCCGATGAACATCATCGACTGGGCGCCCGCGTACTCCTCGGCGAGCTTCTTGATCTCCGCCTCGCTCTCCAGGATCTCGCTGATCTGCTCGGGCAGCCGGCGCAGGCCCTCGATGATCCGCTTGCCCTCGGAGACGGACAGGTCGCGGATGCGGCCCAGGTGCAGGGCGAGCAGCCCGAAGGCGACCACGGTGTTGGTGAAGCACTTGGTGGAGACGACGCAGACCTCGGGGCCCGCGTGCACGTACACGCCGCCGTCGGCCTCGCGGGCGATCGCGGAGCCGACCACGTTGACCACGCCGAGGACGCGGGCGCCCTTGCGCTTGAGCTCCTGCACGGCCGCCAGCACGTCGTACGTCTCGCCGGACTGGGAGACGGCGATGTAGAGGGTGTCGGGGTCCACGACCGGGTTGCGGTAGCGGAACTCGGAGGCCGGCTCGGCGTCCGCGGGGATCCGGGCGAGGCCCTCGATCAGCGAGGCGCCGATCATGCCCGCGTGGTACGAGGTGCCGCAGCCGAGGATCTTCACCCGGCGGATGCCGCGGGCCTCGCGGGCGTCCAGGTTCAGTCCGCCGAGGTGCACGGTGGAGAACTTCTCGTCGATGCGGCCGCGCAGGACACGGTCCACCGCGTCGGACTGCTCCGAGATCTCCTTGTGCATGTACGTGTCGTGGCCGCCCATGTCGTAGGAGGCGGCCTCCCACTCGACGGTCTCGGGGGTGGCGGTCGTGCGGGTGCCCGAGGTCGTGTAGGTGCGGAAGTCGTCGGCCTTGAGCGTGGCCATCTCGCCGTCGTCGAGGGTGACGATCTGGCGGGTGTGGGAGATCAGCGCGGCGACGTCGGAGGCGACGAACATCTCCTTCTCGCCGATGCCGAGGACGACCGGCGAGCCGTTGCGGGCCACCACGATGCGGTCGTTGAAGTCGGCGTGCATGACGGCGATGCCGTATGTGCCCTCGACGACCTTGAGCGCCTCGCGGACCTTCTCCTCCAGCGTCTCGGCCTGGGAGCGGGCGATCAGGTGGGTGAGCACCTCGGTGTCGGTCTCGGAGGCGAAGACGACACCGTCAGCCTCCAGCTTCGCGCGCAGCTCGGCGGCGTTGTCGACGATGCCGTTGTGGACGACCGCGACCTTGTTCTCGGGGTCCAGGTGCGGGTGCGAGTTGATGTCGCTGGGGGCGCCGTGGGTCGCCCAGCGGGTGTGGGCGATGCCGGTGGTGCCGGCGAAGCGCTTGGGGACGCGGGCCTCCAGGTCGCGGACCCGGCCCTTGGCCTTGACCATCTTCAGGCCGGTCGCCTTGGGGCTCGTGATCACGATGCCCGCGGAGTCGTAACCCCGGTACTCCAGCCGCTGCAGGCCTTCCAGCAGCAGTGGTGCCACATCACGCTTGCCGATGTATCCGACAATTCCGCACATAGACTTCTTGCCCCTCCATAGATCCGTGTGCCCGGCGGTCAGCCATAGACGATGCGGCGCAGCTGGCGGAGCGAGAGCTCCGGCGGCGCCACGGCGCGGTGCGGCAGTTCGGCCGCGATCCGCTCGAAGATCTCCGTGTTCGCCATGCCACCCGACTGCAGCTCACGGTGGCGGCGGCGGACGAACTCCTCCGTCTTCTCGTCGAAGTACGCCAGCACGTCGAGGATCACCCGGGCCGCCTCACCGCGCTGGAGCGCGGTGCTGCGCACCAGGTGGTCGATGAGGTCGTCGTGGGACAGACGGCCGGGCTGGCGAGGTTCGAGCACCCGTAGATATTGGGGGGTCGCTCCCCGTTATTGCAAGAATCCTGCCCGATTCCGGGCAGGTGAGGGTTACAGACGCTTCAGAACGGCCTGTTTGGCGGTCGTGAACTCGTCATCCGTCAGTATTCCGGCCTGATGCAGATCGGCCAGCTCCCGCAGTCGCCTCAGCAGCGCGTCATGATCGTCGCCGCCGGGAGCGGGGGCGGCCTCCACGAGCGCCGGACGGGCGGGTGCGGGGGCGTAGGGGTGTGGCAGACGAGCCACCACGGCCGCGGCGACCAGGGCCATCAGCGGATCCTTGCGAAAGCCCCACAGCTCGACGGCGTGCGGGTCGTACTTCGGCGGGGCCTTGGTCGGAGCCTTCGCCACGGAGAAGCGGAGGTAGCCGTTCTCCAGCCCGGCGGACGGCAGCCACTCCACCGACTCGACGTCGTCCAGCGGGATGGTCCGGGTGCCGCCTGAGGACTTCGACTCCTCCGTCTTCCAGTTCCATGTGAGGCGGACCGCCTCACCGTCGAAGGTGGCGGTGCCGTCGCCCGCGCCGACGGTGAGCGGCAGCGCGGGGCCGGCGAGCAGATAGCGCCGCACCGGCCCGGAGGCGACCTGGTCCAGCAGCAGGGCGTTGCGCACCTCGTCCACGAAGTACTCGGCGACGCCGCCGCGGTCGCTCTCCACGGTCAGCCGGTAGGGGTCGGACCCGTCGTCCAGCGTGCCGCGGGTGATCTGGAGCAGCGGGTCCGCCCCGTCCCGCAGCCGCAGTCGCAGCCGGCCGGACTTCTTGCCCGGTTCGAAGGAGATCCCGGCGAGCGCCTCCAGCGGGACGGCGATCTCTCCGAGGGTCTTGCGCAGCAGGCTCACACTCTTGTCGGAGCCGGGCACGATCCGCACCGTGTCCCCGTCGAAGGTCCAGGTGCCGTCCTTCTGGATGATTTCCGCCATGCTCATACCCGGATTGTTCCATCCGGCCTCGGCGGTGCGGGGTGAAGTCACCGCGACGACGGGTAGTAAGTGGTCTACACCTCGGTGCAGTTGAGGTGCGGCACCACAGTTGCGACGCCCGGAGAAGGGATCCAGCCCGTGAGACTGCCCGGAACGTTACCCCGCCTGTTCGGTGCACTGCTCCTCGTCGGCGCGGCCGGCCTCGGCTGCATCGGCGCCCGTCCCGCACCGGCTCACGCCGGCCACGCACCCGACGCCCGCCCGCTCGGCCAGATCGTCCCGGCGCCCGCGTCGGTGCGGCCCGCGGGGGCGCCGTACACGCTCACCCCCCTCACCCGCATCCGTGTCGACGGCTCCCGTGACGCCCGCCTGATCGGGGACTACCTCGCCGGGCTGCTGCGCCCGTCGACCGGCTACGCGCTGCCCGTCACCCGCGACAACCTCCCCGGCGGCATCCGGCTGCGGCTGCGCGCCTCGGAGCGGGCGCTCGGCGACGAGGGCTACCGGCTGGAGTCCGCGCGCGGCGGGATCACCCTGACCGCCCGCAGGCCCGCGGGCCTCTTCCACGCCGTCCAGACGCTGCGTCAGCTCCTGCCCGCCGCCGTGGAGAAGGACACCCGCCAGCGGGGGCCCTGGCGGGTCGCCGGCGGCACCGTCACCGACACCCCGCGATTCGCCTACCGGGGCGCGATGCTCGATGTCGCCCGGCACTTCTTCAGCGTCGATGAGGTCAAGCTCTATATCGACCGGATGGCGCTCTACAAGATCAACAAGCTGCATCTGCACCTCTCGGACGACCAGGGCTGGCGCATCGCCGTCGACTCCTGGCCCCGCCTCGCCACCTACGGCGGATCCACCGAGGTCGGCGGCGGACCGGGCGGGTACTACACGAAGGCGCAGTACCGCGAGATCGTCGCGTACGCCGCCTCCCGCCACCTCGAGGTCGTCCCCGAGATCGACATGCCCGGGCACACGAACTCCGCGCTCGCCTCGTACGCCGAACTCAACTGCGACGGCGTCGCGCCCCCGCTCTACACCGGCACGGCCGTCGGCTTCAGCTCGCTGTGCGCGCCGAAGGCGGTGACGTACGACTTCGTCGACGACGTGGTGCGCGAGCTGGCCGCGCTCACCCCCGGCCGCTACCTTCACATCGGCGGTGACGAGGCGCACTCCACGAGCCACGCGGACTATGTGACGTTCATGGACAAGGCCCAGGCCGTGGTGGGGAGGTACGGCAAGACCGTGGTCGGCTGGCACCAGCTGACCGGAGCGAAGCCGGTCGCCGGGGCCGTCGCGCAGTACTGGGGCTACGACGCGACGGGCGCCGCCGAACGCAAGCAGGTCGCGGACGCGGCGAAGAACGGCACCCGGCTGATCCTGTCGCCCGCGGACCGGGTCTACCTCGACATGAAGTACACCAAGGACACGCCGCTCGGCCTGGCCTGGGCGGGACTCGTGGAGGTACGGCGCTCCTACGACTGGGACCCGGCCACGTACCTGGACGGAGTGCCGCAGCAGGCGCTGCTCGGTGTCGAGGCGCCGCTCTGGACGGAGACGCTCTCCACCAGCGACCACCTCGAGTACATGGCGTTCCCGCGGCTGCCCGGCGTCGCCGAACTCGGGTGGTCACCGGCGTCCACGCACGACTGGGAGACGTACAAGGTGCGCCTCGCGGCGCAGGGGCCGCGGTTCACGGCGCTCGGGATCGACTACTACCGCTCGCCGCAGGTGCCCTGGCCGGCCGGCTAGGACCTAACGGAACACCGGCCCGTAGCAGCCAGGGAAAGGGGCGAGAGGGCGGGCGCACGGGGAGGGACCGTACGCGATGTACGCACGGCCTGGCGAAAGTCTCCTGGTCCTTGCGCGGCCCGACCCAGGTGGCTCCCGGATGCGAGAGCCGCGCTACAACGA